>JBKJWE010000156.1:0-5125 GCA_046717045.1 Nitrospiraceae bacterium
CTTCACAATTGCCGCTAGGATATCTTGGGCTTTCTTCGGTCCCACGCCCTCGACCAGCATTAACGCACGATGCCAGCTGACGGTATCCAGAGGATTCGCCACGACGCGCAAGTGCGCCAGGAGGTCCTTCACGTGGGCCGTCTCAATAAACTTCATGCCGCCACGTTTGATAAACGGCACCCCCACGCGCGACAACGCAATTTCGAGATCGAACGAGTGGAAGCTGGACCGAAACAGCACCGCCATCTCGTCGAGCGGAATGCCTTCCTCACGCAACTCCAGAACCTTCTGCGCAATAAACCGCGACTGGGCATTTTCTCCAGCTGCCTCCACCAAGGCAGGCAAGGGACCGTCGAGCTGGCGCGTAAAGAGATGCTTCGTATATTTTTCCGCTGCCGCTTCGATAATGCTGTTCGCGAGGTTCAGAATCGGCTGCGTGCTGCGATAGTTCTCTTCGAGCTTGTAGATCGTGGCGCCGGGAAACAGCGTCGGAAACTCCATAATGTTCTTAAACGTCGCGCCGCGGAAGCCATAGATCGATTGCGAGTCGTCGCCGACGACCATGACGTTCTGATGGGTTGCAGCCAGGTGCCTGATAATATCTGCCTGGAGACGATTGGTATCCTGATACTCGTCTACTAAGATGTGTCGGTACAGTGACGCGATGGATCGCCGAACAGTCTCGTCTTGCATCAACATACGCCGCAAGAGCACCAAGAGATCGTCGTAATCCACCAACTGCTTTTGACGCTTCGCCGTCGTATAGGCCCGCTGCAGCTTTCCCAAATCGTCCAGATGGTCCGAGAAGTGGTCGAACTCCTCGACGATAATCTCCTCGAGCGGACGCAACGTATTTTCCGACTTACTGAACATTTCGGCTATCGTGCCTTTGCGCGGGAAACGCTTATCTTTTTCATTTAAACCCAACTGTCCCCGGACTAAAGCGATCAAGTCCTCTGCATCGCCGCGGTCGAGGATGGTGAAGCCTGGCTCCAGTTCAACAGCCCGTCCATAGCGCCGGAGCAACATATTGGCCACGGAGTGAAACGTGCCGCCACAGACCCGATCGCTACGCGCACCGATCAAGGTCCCCGCCCGCTCGACCATTTCTTGCGCTGATTTGCGCGTAAACGTCAGGAGGAGAATATTCGCCGGATCCACACCCGAATCGATCAAATAGGCGACGCGATAGATGAGCGTGCGGGTCTTGCCGCTCCCGGCTCCGGCTATGACCAATGAGGGGCCATCCTTCGCCGTCACAGCCGCCAGTTGCTCCGGATTCAACGCGGCGGCATAGTCTATGGAAAGGGGACGGGCCGCCTGTTCCGGCAGCGGTTTCAGAATGTAGGGTGTGGCCTCGCGAGTCATTCGGGTGTGGTTATGGAATGGTCGCGCTGTATAGCATACTGCGAGGCTCCTTTCAACGAACCGCCCGCCACCTGGACGCTACGCCCACGCAGCTCTACCATTTTTTCCGAAGACGATGGCTCTTGGAGAGCGAGACACAACCTGTATATAATGTCGCCTCATCACGAAAGGAAACATGGGAACATCGAAACAGCCATACAGTGCACAGCACCGCCTCATCGCCGAACTCATGCTGGCCGTCGCCGGCGAATCCGTCACCGTCATGAAAAAGAATGCCCCGGAACAGGCGCTCAAGCTCAAGCGCCAGGACGAGTGGGGTATCTACCTGGAGTTTCTGAAGGTCATGTTCAACTTGACCGATCGGCTGTCGGTGCTCTACCTTCCGATTAAAGATCAGCCGGGATTCATGGACGGACTCGCGGATGCCGTGACGGCGCAATTGAAAACGGTGCTTGAGCCGGCCTTTGGCTCTGAAGCCGATCAAGCGGAGATTATGATGACCGTCGGCGCCGCGGTCGCGGAAAGCCGGCAAACGTACGAGAAGTTTCGGTTCCTGATCACCGAAGAGGGCCCGCAGAAGGATGCGATGTTGCAAGATTTTGGGAAGCGCGTGGCCGAGACCATGGGCGTCTCGACTGACGCACAGATCTCGTCTGCCGCCACGCTCTGTGCCTCGGCCGTGGTTCCGGCCATCAAAGCGATCTTGGCAGGAGACGCTCCCCCATCCGCAGCCAGTCCCGCTATGGCGGCGGAGCCGGCCTCCATCGCGGCATCTTCTCCAACACCAGCGCCGAAGGGACCGCTGGGTAACGAAATCAAGTTGGTAAGTGTGATGTCGACGGTCTCCGGCGAAGAAGTCGAAACGCGCTGGGGACTGCATCCCCGATTCCGTCAGGATCTTCCCCCGAACGAGGTTCAACAGCTCACAAAACTGCTGAACCGAGTTGCAAAAATCCTTGGCGAACGGTACGCATCCGTGGCATTCTCCGACGAGTGGACCTCGTGGCATAAAGCCGGCAACGCCTGATCGATCTCTTCGAACAGGCATCGGTCTTCCCCTCACGATCGCACGAATTCCACACATTTGGGAGGCACAGTGGACAACGCACCGGCATCGCACAACACCTCAAACGGAATTCCAGCAGGCCTTTCGCGCCTCCATGAACTTGCCCACAATCTCTGGTGGAGTTGGACACCGGAAGCTAGACGACTGTTTGAACAGATCGATCCGACTCTCTGGGTTCACACCCATCACAATCCCGTGAAACTCCTGTCCGATGTGACGCCGGAACGACTGGCGCGGGTTGCGGAAGATCCGGGCTATGTGCGGCAGTACTCGGCCGTCCTTAAACTGTTCGACGAGTACCGAGCGAACGGGCAGAGCTGGTTCAAAACTCACCATGCGGCATCAACCGGCTCCACCATCGCCTACTTATCGGCGGAGTTCGGTCTGCATACATCCATTCCCATTTACAGCGGCGGCCTCGGCATTTTGGCGGGAGATCATTGCAAAGAAGCCAGCGATCTCGGCGTCCCGCTCGTCGGCATCGGCTTCATGTATCCGCAAGGCTATTTTCAGCAGAGGATTACGCCTGAGGGTTGGCAAGAAGCGGCCTATGCGCCGTTCAATCGAGAGGAGTCGCCAATTCATCCAGCCCTCACACCCTCTGGCACGCCCTGTAGAATTACCGTTCAAATGGGAGACCGCACCGTCTCATTTGTCGTGTGGAAGGTGCTCGTGGGACGGGTCCCCCTGTACTTGATCGACACCGACGTACCGGAAAACAGTCCGGAAAACCGGGCGCTCTCGGCCAGGCTTTACGGGGGCGATCAAGAAATGCGATTGTGCCAAGAAATTTTGCTGGGCATCGGCGGCGTTCGGATGCTGCGCGCCTTAGGCATCCAGCCCGCCGTATGGCATGCCAACGAAGGCCACTCCGCATTTCTGACGTTAGAACGTCTCCGCGAGCTCGTCCAACAGGGCTCCACACATGCTGAGGCCAGCGAGATCGTTCGCCAGAGTACGGTCTTTACGACACACACACCAGTCCCCGCGGGACACGACGTATTCCCCCATCATCTTATGGACCGATACTTCGGAGGATTCTGGGATCAGATCGGGCTCTCCCGAGACGAATTCCTCCGGTTGGGCGACACCCCGGATTCCCAGAGCCAGGGATTCAACATGACCGCGCTCGTGATGCGCCTGTCCGCCCACGTGAATGGTGTCAGCCGCGAGCACGGCCGTGTGTCACGCGAGATGTGGCAACATCTGTGGCCCGGGCTGCCATCGGAACAGGTCCCTATTCGTAGCGTCACCAACGGCATCCATGCACCCACGTGGATCTCTCCGGAGCTCAATCAGCTCTATGGCAAGTATCTCAGCCCAGATTGGGCGCAGAAATGCGATGACTCTGCGGTCTGGCAGCGCGTCCAAGATATCCCCGACCAGGAACTCTGGGCCGTACGTCAAGCCATGAAACGCAAACTGATGGGGTTTATTCGTGAACGGGCTCGTACAGGATGGATGCAGGGTCACCTACAACCCTCGCAGGTCATCACGCGTGGGACGTTCCTCGATCCGGAGGCTCTGACGATCGGCTTTGCGAGACGGTTTGCGACCTACAAACGGGCCACGCTCTTATTCAGCGATCTCGGACGACTCAAGCAGCTCCTTCAAGACCGCTGGCGTCCCGTTCAATTGATTTTTGCCGGCAAAGCCCACCCCGCCGATGAGCCGGGCCGATATTTCATCCATGAGATCCTGAACTTTTGTCACGACCATAAGTTAGGCGGCCAAGTGGCCTTCATCGAAAACTACGACATGCACATGGCAAAGTTCCTCGTCCAAGGCGTCGACATCTGGCTGAACACGCCGCGCTTCCCGATGGAAGCCAGCGGGACCAGCGGAATGAAGGCTGCCTTGAACGGAGGGTTGCACTTCAGCGTGCTCGATGGCTGGTGGCAGGAAGGCTTCAACGGCGCGAATGGCTGGGGCATCGAGCCCTTACTCGGCAATCACGATATACAAGCGCAAGATCGTCACGACGCAGACCAGCTGTATCGCATGCTGGAGCAGGAAACCGTGCCGCTCTATTACCAGCGAGATCTCGACGGCACGCCGCGCGGTTGGCTGCAACTGCTACGAGAAAGCATCCGCACAAACGCGCCACGGTTCTGCACAAAACGCATGGTCAAGGAATACGTCGACAACCTGTACATGCCTGCTATGGTCCGCGCACCCTCAACATGGTGACCTGCCGTCGCTCACGCTTGGTCCCTCTCGTTCGCCATTTCATTCTCGTCGCGCTCTGTCTGGACCCGACTATATGGAACCCCTCCGAGGCCAAGACGGGCGGGCCATCGGTCTCTAGTGGCTCATCCATCGAACGCGAGGCCACCGCTGTGTTCAACCGCGCGGCCTATGACCAAGTGTTGACACTATGGCAGTCCCTCCCTCCTGAACAGACGTCTTCAAAACCGCTCATTCGTATCACGCTCAACAGTTACCTAAAACTCGGCCGCCCGGAAGAAGCGCTTCCGCTGTACCAACGACTGGTGCCAGACGGGCAAACAGAGGATCTTCCGCTGCTTCGCGCCCTTGCCCTCAGCTTCCTTACAAGCCATGTGCGAGACACACAGGAACATGTACGCATCACGGCCTATACCGCCTTAGCCGAACTACAGCTCCCTGAAACCCGATCGGTGCTCGAGGATGGACTCCTCGACAACTCCGTCCTCGTCCGCGCGCGCGCGG
>JBKJWE010000157.1:0-3371 GCA_046717045.1 Nitrospiraceae bacterium
GGCCTCTACGGTCGCGCGCCGGGACCGGTAGACCGTGGCATCATGGCCCGCGCAATCGGGGACGAAGAACCGATTAAGACCAGGCCGGCCGATCGCTTGGATCCGGAATTAGATGCGATCAAGAAGGATCTGCCGGCCACAGCGAAGACGGTTGAAGATCAGCTGTCGTTTGCGCTCTTTCCGGCGATTGCGAGGGACTTCTTCGAGGCCCGAGAAAAGGGCGACCTGATTCCCGAACCGCTCGAGCTCTCCGCCGCGAAAGGTCCGGCGGTGGCGGGCGAACTCCACCTGGCGCCGGTCGAATTCAACGTGACGGTTCACGGTGAAACGTATCACGTGAAGGTCTCGGGGTCCGGCAGGAAGACGGATGGACGAAAACCCTATTACATCCGCGTGAACGACAAGCTCGAGGAGGTCTCTCTGGAGCCCATCCAGGAAATTCTCGCCGGCGTCCCGGAAGCGCCCGATACGCGCACGAGCGCGAAGCCGAAACGGCCCAAGCCCTCGAAACCCGGCGACGTGGCGCCACCCATGCCCGGTCGCGTGGTAAAGGTGTTGGTGGCGAAGGATGCGACGGTCAAGGCGGGAGACCCCCTTCTCATCATCGAAGCAATGAAGATGGAAAGTCAGGTGCCGGCGCCGATCGATGGTACCGTGACCGCCGTCCTGGTGGCCGAAGGCGAGCATGTCACCGCGGATGAAACGCTCATCCAATTGGAGTAGCCCCATTTTCGACCGCCGCAGTCTCGTACCGTTTCTCCGACTGCTTCTGCTGCTCACCGTATTGACTGGCTTGTTGCCGATGGAGACCGGTTGCACAACCTCCGCGCCAATTCCTCCCTGGTTCGAGGCGTTCGACCGCCTGCCGATTAAGACCGTCACCGTCAAGAATCAGCGCATCGCCTATCTCGACGTCGGTCAAGGTCTACCCGTGTTGCTGATACACGGCTTTGGCGGATCGATGTGGCAATGGGAGCATCAGCAGGAGGCGTTGTCGAAACACTTCCGAATCCTCACACCGGACCTGATCGGATCGGGACTTTCCGATAAGCCGGAGATCGACTACCGTCCAGAAGAGCTCATGGACTTCTTGCTCGGCTTTTTGGACGCGCTCCAGATTCCGCGCGCGCATCTTGTCGGGAACTCCATGGGAGCCGGCCTGGCCATCGGCATGGCCCTCGATCATCCTGACCGCGTATCGAAACTCGTACTGATCGACGGCCTGCCTGCGCATATCCTTGAAAACCTCGGAAGTCCTTCGCTGCGTCGCGCCTTGGACACCAACGCGCCCTCCTGGCTCGTGTCATTCGGCAATTGGCTGTTCGGGAGCGTCATGATCGAGCCGGTCCTCAAGGAAATGATTCACGACCCTGCGCTGCTGACCCCCGCGGTGCTGGACCGCTCCAACCGCAATCGCCAACGCCCGGGACTAGTCCGTCCGCTCCTGGCGACCGGAAAGAATATCTCCGCCTGGGAAGACGGATTCGCCCCGCGGATCGCCCAACTCACTCAGGAGACTCTCGTAGTCTGGGGCGAAGAAGATCGCGTATTTCCGATCAAGGTTGGCGAAGCCTTGCATCAGAGCATCGTGGGATCGACCTTCATCCGCATCCCCCAAGCTGCGCATATTCCTCAATGGGAACGGCCGAATCTCGTGAACCCGCCACTCATCGCTTTTCTTCAGCGATCTTGACGGAGCACCGACGGGCTCTTATCCTGATAGCATCTGAACTGCAGAGAGGGAAGAACAGATGGAGAAGCGGATGATGAACATAAAAAGGATGGTCACACTCAGTAGCAGCCTCTTCGCGATAATAGGCTTGGCCGCCTGCGGGAGTCACGGCCTCTCGTTGTTCTCCTACCAAAGCCTCACCGTGGCGGAAGGCAGCACGACGGCCGGGGACGGCCATACTGTTCTCTTCAAAGGCACCCCGCTTGCCCTCTCGGGAACCGGTATTAAGGTCGGCGACCATCTGCGCGACGTGAAGGTGGCCCAAACCGACCTATCGCTCGTCAACATCACCGAGACCAAGGGCAAGGGGAAGGTGCGGATCATCAGCGTGGTCCCTTCACTGGACACCAAAGTCTGCGAACAGCAAACGCATTACTTGAGTGAAAAGAACAAGGGCCTCGACAAGATGGTGGAATTCATCACAGTCAGCATCGACACTCCCTTCGCGCAGAAACGCTTCGCGGACGAAGCGAAGATCAGCAACATGACCTTCCTCTCGGACTACCGCGGCGGGGACTTTGGAAAAACCTACGGTCTCTTTCTCAAGGATAAACACATTCTGGCCCGCACCGTGATGGTGGTCGACGCGCAGAATACGGTCCGTTATCTCCAAATCACACCGGAATTGGCGCAACTACCTGACATGGAAGAAGCGTTCTCCGTGGCGCGAACGCTGATTACTGCAAGTTAAACCCGCGTTACACAATCGGTTCTACGACTCAGAATAATGGGCATTGGCGCGGAACACATGTTTCCAGGATGCCGAAAACCGTTGGCGGCAAGGCCGCAACGAGCGCGAGGGAACATTCGTCACTCGTCATTCGTCAAACGTGAAGACGTCGCGACGCGTCACGCCAAGACCGCTTTCTTCGCACCATTGACGGTTGACGATTGACGCATGACGGCACTTCTGAGTGAAGCAAGAACGCCGCTGACGGTTTTTCCAGCATCCTGCTATGGCTTGCACGCATCATCGGCCTGTGCCGTCATACGATTCAAGGTCGTTTCAAGTTCCAGTCGTTTGGCCTCCATGGCGGACACGTCTAGCTCGCGAGGAACCCAGATTGGAGCTCCCCACAGATACAGTCCGCGAGACCAGGGATAGGGAACCATGAAGCGATCCCAGCTCGCAAAGTGTTTTTTTTTGAGCAGCCGAAGGCCAAGGGCACAATCGGTAATCCGGAAGCCCGCGCCAATTGGATGGCGCCCATCTTCGCCACCTGAGCCGGCCCTTTGGGTCCGTCGGGTGTCACGACGAGGTCCACTCCGGACCGCCCTAAGCGAATCAGTTCGCGCAAGGCCTCGACACCTCCTCTGGTGCTTGATCCCCGGACGGCCTGAAACCCGAACCGCTCGACGATGCGGGCGATGATTTCACCGTCCTGGTGTTGACTGATCAGGATATGCGCCTGTGTCCCGCGGTACGTCAGCGGCATCATGAGTTGCCGCGCATGCCAAAACGCGATGATGACGCGCTTGCTTTCCCGATACAGTGCATCGAGCTGCTCATAGCCTCTGGTCTCCATCCGCATCGTGCGTCCCAAGCCCCGGATCACCAAGGCTCCGATCGGCGGGAACAGGGATAGCTTTACCCATCCCTCCAGTGTCTTAAGGATCGGCCTATTCATGAGCCATATCC
>JBKJWE010000158.1:0-2605 GCA_046717045.1 Nitrospiraceae bacterium
TTCTCCGATCGTCTAGGTGCCGTCTATCGCGTAAGCTGCCGGCGCCACAGATCGGCCATCCGCTTCACACGCTGGCAAGCGCCACGGTCGACCGTGGCGCCAGCGGCATGGTCATGCTGTCCCTGTAACACATCCAAACGCACTCGTAGATCGGCATTCTGCCAGCCGGAGGAGCCGCGCAGGATATCCCGCTCGCTGAGCAACGCGGCAACGTTGCAGGCCAGATTGGTCAGGTGCATTGCTCCTGCTTTGAGCAGCATATGTGCGAGCCGGGGATGCAACGGCAGCTCCGCCATCTGTTTCCCGTGAGCGGTGATCGCGCCGACGTTATCGAGCGCGCCTAAGTGGACGAGAAGATCCTTGGCCTGTGCCACGGCGCCGGGTGGCGGGGGAGTGAGCCAGGAGAGTTCAGATGGCTTCGTCGTGCCCCAGAGGGCCAAGTCGAGCAGCAAAGGCGCGAGATCTGCGTCCAGTATCTCAGGCGGTCGGCGTGCAACCAGAGAGGCATGTTCGGCTGCCGTCCAGAGGCGGTAACAGATACCTGGTTCCAATCGACCGGCTCGGCCGCGCCGCTGGTCTGCGGAATCCTGTGTCACACGAATCGTCTCCAGCCTGGTCAACCCCGTGCGCGGATCGAATCGCGGAATGCGCAATTGACCCGCATCGATCACGACCCGCACCCCATCGATCGTCAAACTTGTTTCTGCAATCGAAGTCGCCAGCACGATTTTACGCGTGTCTGATTGAGTCGGAGCAATGGCTCGGTCTTGTGCCTCCTGTTGCAGATCGCCATGCAGGGGCGCAATCAACACGTGCGGACCCAGATTGACGTCGAGCAGTTTCCGTTCGACTCGGCGAATCTCCGCCATGCCGGGGAGAAACACGAGCAAGCTGCCCTGATCCTGTGCGAGCGAACGGCGAATGGCCTGGACGACCGCCACATCGAGATGGCCGGAGAGGGGTTGGTCGAGAAACTTGGTGTCGACCGGAAACAATCGTCCGTCGGACGAAATGACCGGCGCCTGGCCCAAGAGCGGTCCGACTGCGCCGACGTCCAGTGTCGCCGACATGACGAGGAGTTTCAGATCCGGTCGAAACAACCGCTGCGTTTCCAGGCAGAGGGCCAGGCCCGTATCCGCTTGGAGGCTGCGTTCATGGAATTCATCGAAAAGGACAATCGCATAGGCGCTCAGCGAGGGATCGTGCTGGAGCAGGCGCGTAAGAATGCCCTCGGTCACCACTTCGATACGCGTGGCGGGGCCGATCTTGGTATCGAGCCGCATCCGATAGCCGACGGTGACGCCCACCGGTTCGCCCAATGTTGTCGCCATGCGATGAGCTGCAGCGCGCGCCGCGAGTCTGCGTGGTTCGAGCAACAGCAGCTTCTTGCCGTCAGCCCAGGGCGCGTCCAGCAGCGCCAGCGGCACACGCGTGGTTTTCCCGGCGCCGGGCGGGGCAGTCAGAAGCGCATTCGGCCCGGTACGCAACGTGTCCCGGAGGGCCGGCAACACATCTTCTATTGGTAGACGAGACATGATACGTTCACGCTCACTCAATGGGGCAGACTGTAGCAGAAGGCGATTGCGAGAAGGAATGGCGGGAATAACGAAGCCGATGGCGGACGCGCAGCGGGTAATCCTAAAAATTCGCGAGGCGTTTCGCGAGACAGAGCATCCCGGCGACACCTTTCTGCAAGGCAGCCAGGAGGGATGCGAGCCGGCCGAAGCGACGGCGCCGTTCAAAGGCATCGCCCATTGGACGCAGGTCGATCCGGCTATCCTTGATCCGAACTACACCGCCTTGAGCTTTTTGTCCGAAGGGGGATTCCGGCATTTCCTCCCGGCGTTCTTGGTGGCAGATCTCGAAGAGAAGCTGCAAACAGCCGATCCTATTTTCTATTTGACGAATGGATTTTCCGACAAGGTCGTGACGTTGCCTATTGGGTCGGCCCACTCCGAGAAGACGATCGGAAAGTCGGCCTTTGTGAATCCCACACGCTACGGGGCCATGACTTGGCAGGATCACGCGCGCGCGCAATTGTCTATTTTTACGAGAGAAGAAGCCAATGCGATCGTGGCCTATTTGGAGTACAAGCGGGAGGCCGATCCGCACGGACTCAACCGCGAGGAGATCAACGCGGCCCTCGATGGCTTTTGGCGAGACCGGGCGAAGCAGGCGCCGACCCACGAAGTTCTGCGGCGACACATGCAGGCGGAAGATGAGTACGCCAAGAACCTGAGCGCATAGGACATAATGTCTCAGCCCGAAGGAATCAAGGAATCGATGGTGACCTATCAATGGACCACGGCCAAGCCGACCGATCCTGGCTGGTACTGGTTTCGCGGACAGGCGCATGAAGCGGATCCGTTCATTGTCCAGATCGACGAGGCGGGGCAGTTTCAGTGGCCGGATGGAGGGTATCAGGAGGTGTCGTTGGCCAAAGGGGAGTGGGCGGGGCCGATTGAGGAGCCGAAAGGATAAAATGCGGGTCCTGTGCCGACCATCCCCGGTTGGAGGGAGGATGCATACGGGTTACGCTCACCGGTCTCTCGGAGCGATCCCTACGGGTGTGACTAGGCGGAAGCCTTCTGGAATTCCCTCAGTC
>JBKJWE010000159.1:0-4787 GCA_046717045.1 Nitrospiraceae bacterium
CGCACTATTGTTGATAGTTGGGATGTTCGCAGAAACGGCTGCGTGGGCGCTGGAATTCACCGCCGACCAAGTGACGAAGATCGATGGCCGATCGCACAAGGCGAACATCTACTATCGCGATCAGATGTGGCGGATCGAGCATCAATCATTGGGACCCGTCAATGTGAGCATCGTGCGGAAGGACAAGCAGGTCGTCTGGTTATTGCTTTCACGCATGAGACATTTCAAGACCGTGCCCTACAGCGCAGAGCAAGACCTCAATGTTGTGGAGAAACTGGAAGGGGAAATCTCGCGGCAGGAGATCGGGACGGAAGTGCGCGAGGGCCATCCCACGATCCTCTATGAAGTGACGACGAAACGGGGCGAACAGGTCGAAGTGTACTATCAGTGGCTGGCGACCGATATCCATTTCCCCATGAAGCTGGCGAAGAAAGACGGAAGCTGGATCGTCGAGTATCAACATGTCAAACTGCGGTCGGTGTCGGACTATCTCTTTCAATTGCCGCTCAATTTTCAGCCACTGGAGGACTTCAAGAAAGAGGCGCCGAAAGAATCAGCCGAACCGAAGATGTAAACGTAACAAGGAGGCGGAATCGTGCGTCGTATAGGAATTGTGAGAAACATCATTGTGGCGGGGCTGCTCGGTCTGACTGGACTGGCCCGGTCGATGGATGTCGCCGATGTGACGAGAGAGTGGACCCCTGAAGGGAAAACACTTGCGGCTGAGCGCATCAAGCTTCCCGCCCACGACGAGATGGTCCGCATCCCGGCCGGCTGGTTCATAATGGGAAGCGACAAGAAGGTGGATCGCAATTCCTATCAGCCGGAGTTCCCGCAACGGAAGGTCTACCTGGATGCATACGAGATCGACAAGTTCGAAGTAACCACCGTGCAATATTTGAAGTTCATCCTCGCCAAGAATCTTGCGCCGCTGATCGACTGGCAGTATGACGGTGGCAACTTCCAGGAGACCATGGTCAACCATCCTGTGATGCATGTGTCGTGGGATGATGCTGATGCCTACTGCAAATGGGCGGGGAAGCGCCTGCCGACATCGGCCGAGTGGGAAAAGTCCGCCAGAGGCGAGGATGGGCGCATCTATCCTTGGGGCAATCAGTCGGCGGGATTGAGCCGGGCCAACTTCGGCCGCACGGGATTGTCGGGACCGGTCCGCGACCGGCCGGAGCGACTGCTGCTCTATCCGCCGATCGTCTCCGTGGACAAGTACGAGAACGCGGTGAGCCCTTACGGTGTCTATCAAATGTCCGGCAATGTGGCTGAATGGACTAATGATTGGTACGACCCGAACTATTACAAGACGGCGCCGGACCGGAATCCCAAGGGGCCGGAACGAGGGACGCAAAAAGCCTTTCGTGGTGGCGGGTGGATCGACAGCACGCCATCCGTGCGACCTGCTCAACGAAATGGGGCTGATCCAAACACGAAAATGAATTGGCTTGGCTTTCGCTGCGCGCGGGACGCCAAGGATGCGGGCGAAGTCCCTGAAGCTCAGCCGGTCCAAAACAGCGTTCGGTAAATGGGCTATCGCCTCGTCGAGAGAATGCGAGCTGTCTGCTCGCTCACTTCTTTGACGAGGATGCCCATCTTCGAGTGTGACGGTTCGAAGTCGATGGGCAGGTCATGGTGGCGGAGGCGTTCGCTGGCGGTGGGGCCGATGGAGGCCAGGACCATCTTCTTGCATGCTGCTTTGAAGAGTTCCGTTTTTCCTTCCTGTTCGACCAACTGCATGACGTGATCGATCTGCGCGGCGTTGGTCACGAGCATCACGTCGATTTTCCCCTCGAGAACCTCACCGATTGCCTGCTTGAGCGGGCCTGTATCTTCCGGAAAGGCCCAACGGTAGATAGGCACAGGGAACACCTCTCCGCCCCGCTGTTTCAAGGCTTCCAGGAGTTCCGGATTGGAGGCGCCGTATTCTTGGATCGCAACACGCATGTTCTTGACCGGGCGGTACTCATCGAGCGTCGAGACGACTTCAACCCAGGTGTTCGGCTCTGGCACCACGATGTTCGGTTGCAGTCCGAGCGCCTTGAGTGCAGCAAGGGGTTTGGGACCTCGCGCCACGACGAAAATCTTTCCCAGAGCTTCAACCAGATCGGTTAACGGGTAGCGGGTTTGGAGCACGTCGAAGAGAGCTTTGGTGCCGGTGCCGGTCATGAGAATCAGGATGTCGATCTGTTGGAGAATGAGTTTCACGCCCAGTCGGAAGACGGCGCCGTTGTCCTGTAACGGAATCGGAATCTCGCGCATGGCCGGAACGACCAGCGCGGCGCCTTTGTTGCGCTCAATCAGGCGGGTCATCTCCTTTGCCATCCGGCTTTCGAACGAGAGGACACGCAGACCTTGGAAGTCGGTCGGAGGCGGCGTGGGAGGGGGCGGTTCATTGGGGACTGAAACGGGTGAGGTCTCGGCGGATGTCGCAGGGCCGCAGGGCTTGTCCGGGTCATTGCAGATGGAGAGCAGCGCGACGATTTCCGAGGCCTCTTCCATCAGCTGATGAACGGGTGTGGATTCACCGAGGTCTGCGGCAGTGAGTAGTTCGAGCCAAAACACACAGTCGTCGGCATTCCCTGCGGCCATCCCGCGCTTGGTCAGGAACACGTCTTCGGACCAGGCGCGTGCGAGGGCTCGGCAGTCCGCCGCCAAGGTCGTGGCCGCTTTGACAAGCGGAGTCTCAATTGCGTGGGTTTCGGGTGTTTTCGGGAGTGCGCCGAACAGCTTAAGGATGCCGATGGCGAATTGCTTGGCCTTGGCCCTCAGTTGTTCGGTGGGAGTCGAATCGGTCATGCCACGGTTGTACCATGCCGGTCTAATCGCCGTTCACAGGAAACGGTTATTTCGCATCCTTCGCGCAACGGAACCCGGTCGATTCGTTGCGAATAGTCGGGTCGCTTTCGACGCGCGTGAAGATCCTGACCGTTGGGGTCTCGTTCTGCCATCCGGATCCTCGTAGCACTCGACCGGTCCCGATCTCAGGGCCTTGAGGATTTCTGGCCGGGCTTTTTTCGTAATACTTCGGGTCATACCAGTCGTTCACCCATTCCCAGACGTTGCCGGCCATGTCGTAGAGGCCGTAGGGACTCTTGCCGGCCTCATAGCTGCCGACGGGCATGAGCGTCTTTTCGCCGATCCACTTCTGATTGTAGTTGAGGTGCTTGGCGGTCGGTTCGACGTTGCCCCAAGGAAAGCGCCAGTCGTTCTTTCCCTTGGCGGCCTTTTCCCACTCGGCTTCGGTCGGCAACCGCTTGCCTGCCCAGCGGCAGTAGGCGTCCGCATCGGCCCAATCGACATTCACGACGGGACGGTCCGCCAGCGATTCCGTAATTGCCATGCCTTGCCAGAGGTTGCGCGTCGGATTTTTCGGATTTTGCGGGACGCGATGGTTGGTCGCTTTGACAAACTCGAAATAACGGCCGTTCGTGACCTCGTATTTCTCGATGTAGTAGTCATCGAGATGGACCTCGTGCCGTGGATACTCGTCGCGCCCCCCATCGCGATCGCCGGGGGGAACACCCATCGGAAAAACGCCGGCCGGAATGAGCACCATCGGCGCGCCATCCCTACCCATTGTGGCGTTCCCATCGGCGGGACCGACGGGAGCATGCAGCGGAAGCACGCAGGTGATAATCAGGACAAGCATGGACCAGCCGATGACACGAACCATGGTGAAGCGCTCCCTTATTTCGGAAAAGAACGATCGCATCGTACCATACCGAGAGCAACGGCTGCAGCGGGGGCCTCAGTCGAGAAATTCGATTTGACGGAAGTCTAGAGGGCCACCTACTATACGGTTCTTGTAGGGGGATTATGGGACCACCACTCCATCGTGGACTTCGCCATGTGGCGCTCCGCGTGACGAATCTCGCGCGGTCGCGCGCGTTCTACGAACAGGTCTTAGGCATGAAGGTGGTGTGGGAACCGGATGCGGACAATGTCTATTTCAGCTCCGGCACCGATAACCTCGCGTTGCATCAGATTGCAAAGGGTGAACTCGCGTCCTATCAGCCGCCGAAGGCGCAACTGCTCGATCATCTCGGCGTGATTCTCGACAGTCCGGAAGCCGTCGACCGGATGTTTCAGACGGTCGAGCCGGCGATTGGTTCGTTCGGCGGCGCCATTGCCAAACCGCCGAAGCAGCATCGCGACGGCAGCTATTCGTTTTATTTTTCAGATCCAGACGGCAACGTGATCCAAGCCCTGTATGACCCCACGATCAGTCGGTTGCGCATAGGCGAGCCATGAGCAACATTTGGGATAGCCTGCCGCGCCACCAATACCTTGCTCTCGCCCCCTGGTGCTGGGTGCAGTTGGAAAGCGGAGACGCGCCGGGTCCCTTCCCGTTCGTCGCCGGTGTGGCGCCCGAGGTGGTGGCAAGCCTGCATGAGGCGCACACTCTGCTGGCGAGTTCGATCGATACGGCGATCAGCGATGTCTTTTCAAAACGCGCGCCGCTGGAGGATGCGGACCGCCAACGGCGGCTCGAAGACGCCTATGCAGAGCTCGTCAACGGACGGCCCTATCTCAAACAGCATATTCGCTGTGGCCGCAAGCCGGATGGGACGTTCCATTGGGAGTTCCCGATTGATCCGACCAAATCGGCAACGGTGACCAACGGAGGCCTCCGTATTTTCCATTCGGTCAAGCACCATGCGATTCCTATCGGGTTCGAGCAGCGAAGCCTGGGACCATCGGTCGGCAGGGTGCTGGGTTTCTTAGATGGCACGCATCAAGCCGAAGAACTCAAGACGATCGTCGCGACGTCGGGA
>JBKJWE010000160.1:0-8389 GCA_046717045.1 Nitrospiraceae bacterium
TAGCAACTCCGGCTGGAGCAAGACCACTTCCCGGGACAGGGGCTGCCGGAAATTCATCCGGCAATAACAGGCATACGTCACATACGTATCTTGGAGACAGTACCGAGCCAACTCGAGCCCCTGTCCCTTTCCCCACATCTCGGCGACCTGCTCACCGCTGCCTGATTTCGTTTCGACATTCAACGCCCGCGCCAGCACGTCCAACTTCACCCAGCCACGCGTATCCCAATTGCTCCAGATCGCCATCGTATCGTACACCGGCTCCGTGCGGAACTTCGCCAAGTTGATGTCCATGCTGGGCTTCACTTGATGTATCATTGACCGCTTCTTGATGAACGGCAGATCGAAGCCGAGCCCATTGTGTGTCACGAACAGCGTCGGACGATCCTGCGCGAGACGGGTCCAGAACTGCCTCAATAGATCCCGTTCGTTCGCCCCGTACCAGGCCACCGCTCCGCGTGGCTCCATCTGGTCGGAGAATTCCAAGAGACCGATACAGACGATCTGGCTGAACGTGCCGTCGAAGGACGATTTGGCGTACTGCTCATCTTCGACCCGCTGGCGTTCCTCCGCGGCTCCGGCGGCAAAGAGATCGTAATCGGTCATTTCGGGGTCAGGCTGGCTACCGGCCGATTTCTTACCGACAAGCCTGGCCCATTCTTCGCGCGGCGCTTGAATCGTTTCAATGTCGAGGACGACTTTCATGCGTGAGACTCCAGGCCCTCGCATTGTATGGCTTCGATGATCGGTTGATCGGCGGGAGGGAAGGTCAACGTCCCCATTTCATCGGGAGACACCCATCGAATTTCAGCACAGTCGAGCGGCATCGCCTGACCCGATTCGATGGTACAACGAAAGAAATGCAACTCCACCCTCTTGTCCGCGTAGTCATGCCGAATAATCTTGAACGGCACCGGCGTCTCGATCCGGACACTCAACTCTTCGAACAATTCCCGTTGCAGGCATTCTACCAACGATTCACCCGGCTCACGTTTCCCACCAGGAAACTCCCAAAAACCCGCCAGATGGACCCCCGGCTTTCTGCGCGCGATTAAATAGCGATCCTCGTGACGAATAAGCCCGACGGCGACTTCAATAATTTTCATGACGCCGAGACACTCCTGCTACTTTGAATGGAATGGGTATGTCTTGCAGAAGAGCTTCATCGGGCATTGTCGACAGGCGGGATTCCTCGCCGTGCAACAGATCGCGCCAAAATCCATGATTGCCTGATTAAAATCGTACCCTTTCCCTCGTGGGATCAAGGCTTCGGACATCTCCCACAACAGGGCTTTCTGGGTCTTCGGATCGCCCTTCGCCACAAAGACACGGTGCAGGACTCGAATGACGTTCGTATCCAGGATCGGTGCATCTTCATTGAATGCAAACGAACGGATCGCCCCGGCCGTATATCGGCCGATGCCCTTGAACGACAGTAATTCATCCGCCGCTCGCGGCAGTTCGCCGCCATATCGCTCGACGGTTTCGCAGGCGATGCTGTGCAATCGTTCGGGTCGGATGTTATAGCCCAGTGGATACCAGGTTTTCTTCACGTCATGAAGCTGCGCCTCAGCTAAGTCTTCAAAGCTTGGATAGCGGCCCAAGAATTCATGATACTTCGGAATGACGCGATCGACCTGCGTCTGCTGCAGCATCACTTCCGACACCAAAATATGATAGGGATTGGACGTGTTTCGCCAGGGCAATTCCCTCCCGTGCGCCTTGTACCACTTGAGCAGGCGCAGCTGAAACCGACGCTTCGTGGATGCCATGAGCCTGGCCGTCCGAGCGGAGAGCTTGTTTTTTTGTCGTGCGCCTGTTTGAAAGCGAGTCGTGGTGGGCATAAGCAAGCCTGGCAATGGCGGCATTCTAAGAGGCCGATGAAGGAAAGTCTATGGCTCGTTACGGGCGGATGACCGATAAACGAAATGGACTGCGATCCCGGCCGCGATCGCAATAATGACGCCTGCGAGGAGACGAGTACCAAAACTCACCGGCCCCATCACCACCTCATAGAGGTACGGGAGAAGGACCGCGGAGCAGACGGCCAGCAACAGCGCCACCATGTGGCCTCGCAAATAAATCGGCTCTCCCGGTTTACGTCTCACGTCGATACCTCGCTTACCAATCCGCTCCGAGCCGATCCAGCACCACCTGATGTACCACTGTATGGCGGCCGAGCGTCGCCAAAAAGAGCGCCGCTTCCGCCACATCGAACGGACTGATCATTTCACTGCGCTGAATCTGATCCGAAGTCGCGTCCACGAGTTCGTCGGCTACCCCGGCCGGACAAATTGCGCTGACCTTAATGTTGAAGGGCCGTCCCTCGTCAGCAAGCGACTTGGTCAACGCCATGATGCCATGTTTCGATGCGCTGTAGGTTCCCGTTCCCGCCCAGGCCTGCACGCCGGCCACGCTCGACATGTTCAGAATCATGCCCCCGCCCTGAGTCTTCATCTGCCTGAATCCGGCCCGGCAGCAGAAAAACGTCCCGCGCAGATTCACTTGCATCACTCGATCGAACGCCTCGGTGGTCGTTTCAGCCACTCGTCCCCCACCTAAAATACCCGCGTTGTTGACCAAGATATCGAGGCGTCCGTAGCGCGCCACTGTCTCTTGGACAAGCCGATCGACTTGCATCTCGTCCGTCACGTCCGTTTGGATGGCCCAGGCACTTCCGCCTTTCTGGGTGATCTGATCCGCAGTCTGTCGGCACAGATCCAGGCGCCGTGCAGTGACAACGACCTGCGCGCCTTCTTCACCGAAGCGCAGCGCAATGGCCTTGCCGATTCCACTGCTGCTGCCTGTCACCACCACCACTTTCTTGGCCAACCGCTCCATGACCCGTCCCTTTCTCAAAGTGAGACATCCACAAAGTTGTGTATTTCTTTGACAAATTTAGGAACGACCGATAGCCTCTGTATGAGACCGATGAATCAACGCCAACATCCCCGATTCCTGGTCGAGTTTCCTGCCATCTTCAAAGGAGATGGCAGCAGTGTCGGAATCGTATACAACCTCAGCATAGGTAGGTGCAAGGCCTGGCGCGCTCGCTTCCGGCAGTTTCTTCACCGATACGAGCAGGCCTTCGCCTAGCATCCGTCACGGATACCAATATGGTCACAAGAAAATATCCTCGCTTTCCTGTCACCATGCAAAGCACACTGGTACACTCCGATCACTTTCGACATGCCGGCTCCATCCGCGATCTCTCCACGAAGGGTTGTCGTGTGGACAGCATCATCAGCCCCTTTACAGGGATGCAGATGGCCGTGCTGTTGCATATTCCAGGTGAAGCCACACCTATAGCCATTGAAAAAGCCACCGTCCGTTGGTGCGGATCGGCAGGAATCGGCATGGAATTTTTGACGGTGACGCCTCCACATCAAGAACGGCTCAATCGGATGCTCCAACAGCTTGGATTGAAACCCGGTCCCGCCCCGACCCGCTAGTTGCATTTCCAGCGCTCCCCTCCGTATGCTCCCTTTCTATGGATCTCTCGCAGCTCTCTCCGGAGCAATTCAAGGAACTCGTGCGCGGACTGGTCGACGATCGGCTCCGGGAATTGCTCGGAGACCCGGATCTCGGACTGCAGCTCGGCGAAGCCCTGCGAGCACGCCTGAAGGAATCTCTCGCCAATAAACAACGCCTCTCCGGCGACGAGATCGCCGAGCAGCTTGGCCTGCGCTGGTAATCTCAACATGGCCTGGTATCGAATCGCGTTTCGCCCCTCGGTCGTCCAGGATCTTCGCGCCGTCGACCCGTCGATGGCCCAGCGCCTCTTCGAGAAAACCAAGTGGATCGCCTCGAACGTCGACAACCTCCGGCACGAACCGATCGCGCAGGACCTGCCTGACCTCTGTAAGTATGCCGTGGGCGACTGGCGCATTTTCTATTCCATCGACGGTCCCGATCAACTGGTCGATATCCACGGCATCGTCCGCCAACGGGACCTGCGCACATGATCGGTGTCACGGTCGCCGCGATCAGCCAACTCAAAGCGATCCGGGTCGATCATCCGGAAGATCCCGTCGTCCGCATCGCAGTCCGAGACCTTGCGGACCACCGTCTGAGTTTCAGCATCACGCTCGAACCCAGCGTGCAGCTGGAAGACGATACCCAAGAAATCGACGGGGTGACGTTTGCGATCGAACGACAGAGCGTCTCCCGGATGGAGGGCGTGACGCTGGACTACAGTGCCTCTGACGGCTTTCGCTTCCTGCACGACGAGGGAGGTCGCAGCCTGCCGCTTCTCACGATTCCGACTCTGAATTGACTGCAGACGAGCTTTACTGAGGGAGCCGATCGGAGAGGCTGGCCACATGCACCGAGTGGTGACCAACGGCCGTATCGTCGACATAACGGCGGAGCGCTTCCTTCACGACTGGAAAGGCAATGTCCTCCCATGGAATGTGCTGAGGCGAGAAGAGATGCACGTCGAGACTCTCCTCCCCTGCCTTGAACTCCGACGAGAGCATTCGTCCGCGAAAGACCATATACACTTGGCCGATGTGGGGAAGACTCAGGACCGCCGAAAGTCCCGTGAGTTCTACGCGCGCGTTGGCTTCTTCCCACGTCTCACGGATCGCGGCCTGCTCGGTGCTTTCGCCGATTTCCATGAAGCCGGCGGGAAACGTCCAAAGGCCGTATTTGGGCTCAATCGCGCGACGACAGAGCAGGATCTGATCGCGCCATTCTGGAATACAGCCGGCGACAATCTTCGGATTCTGGTAATGGATAGCCTGACAGACCTCGCAGACGAATCGGGGAAGGTTATCGCCAGGCGGGACTTTTTTTGAGACTGGGGCGCTGCAGGCGCTGCAATAGTTCATGAAACACCGTATCTCTCGAAGCGTGAAGCGTATTTCGCAAAATCCTATCTCATGAAGCGCTTGGCGAGATACGTTTCACGAAGAACGAACGACGAGAAGCATGGATAGCACAAATCAGAGATTCTTTGCACCCTGTCCTCGAGGATTGGAACGACTGCTCGAAGGGGAGCTGTACGAACTCGGCATGCCAGCCACCCAGAAGACCGAGGGCGGTGTGGCATTTCAGGCGCCATGGCCGGCCATGTATCGGGCGAATCTCGAAAGTCGTTTCGCCAGTCGTGTGCTATGGGAAGTCGGACAGGCTCCATACGCGTCGGAAGACGACGTGTACCGCGCAGCCTATGCTCTGCCCTGGCTAGACTGGTTTACCCCGGCACAGACAATCAAGATCAAAGTGAGAGCGCGCCGCTGTTCACTCACCAGCTTGGACTTCGTCACTCTACGCATCAAAGATGCCGTCTGCGACAAGTTCATGTCCGTTCACCACCAACGGCCGAGCGTCGACACGCATCGGCCGAACATCCGCATCGATGCGTTTCTCGATCCCACCACCGTCACGCTCTACCTCGACACGTCTGGGGAACCACTGTTCAAACGAGGTCATCGTGTGTCGTCCGTGGAGGCGCCGTTACGAGAAAATTTAGCCGCCGGTCTTCTGCGCCTGGCCGGATGGACGGAGCAGGATGTGCTGCTCGATCCCATGTGCGGCAGCGGGACTATTGCACTCGAAGCCGCACTGATGGCCAGACGCATCGCACCAGGCCTGTCACGAACCTTTGCCTTCGAGCGCTTGCTGATCCATGACAAGACCGGGTGGAACCATCTCCGCGAACAGGCAAAGCGACAGCAACGGACCGAGGTCCCCTGCGCCATTTATGCATCCGATCGCGATCCTGCCGCGGTCAAAACCGCGCAGCGAGCATTTCAAGGCGCCGGCGTCGCAGTCGATATTCGGCTCAAGCAAAGCGATATCCTGGCGCTCGAGGCGCCGACCGAGCAGGGCGTGATGCTCATCAATCCTCCATACGGCGTGCGCATCAGCCGGCAGGAGGCACTCGACGCGTTCTATCCACAAATCGGCGATTGGCTGAAGCAACGGTTTGCCGGGTGGCGAGCCTATATTTTCACTGGAGATCTCCGCGTCCCGAAGTTGATCGGCTTGTCGCCCTCGAAACGCATTCCCCTGTTCAACGGCGCCATCGAATGCCGGCTCTATGAGTTCCAAATCGTCAAAGGTACGATGCGGAAGGCCGCCAAGCCACCCCATAGCAATCCGTAGAGTCTCACGATATCTTATAAGAACTTGGACATGACACCTCTCCGACATCTCATCGCATTCGTCCTGGTGAGCAACCTCCTGACCGGCTGCACAGTCGTCAAAGAGTTCTTTGCCTTGCTTGGGCCGCCGGAGACATCGACTCCACGGAGTCAAATGCGCGCATCGGTGCTCGAACGTATCATCCCGCCGGTGCGTCGCGACCTCGAGCGGCTTGCAAGTGAGCCGAATAAGACGATCCTCGCCGCCCATGGAGAGGTCGAAACCGTGCCGGCGCAATTTAAACGCCGCCTGGCCATACAAACACTCAAGCAGCCTTGGGAAGGCCTGCGTGAATTAGAACGCCAGGGTCTCCTCATCGCCGACATGGCGGAGGGAGGCGCTGTGAATCTTCCGGCCTTGCTCGATGTCTTGGAAGCGGGCATGGATCGCACATCCGAATTTCACAAGGCCATTCCACTTCCTACGAATGCAGTGGCGAAGGATCTTGTGGCCTTCATGGCTGCCAGCTTGGAACAAGCCTCGCTCCATCGCGATAAGGCCTTGACGAATCTCACGGAAGAGGAACGTCAGTTCCTGTTTCAGCATGCCGTCTCGCTGGTGGATAATTACAATCCGCAAGTTTCCAGTCTGTCTGACCAGACAATCCCACAAGTCAAAGCGAACCTGCGCTTTGCCGAGCTGCTGACGGAACAAGTCGACTATGCCGATTTGATCGCCGCGGCCCAGGTGTTGGCCAGGCTTGCCACCGAACACTGGCTCCGTCAGCTGGCCGACGCGTTTCCGAAAGCGCTGCCGGCCACACAGATTCCTCCTGGTGTCACCGGGAATGTCGTGTTGGTTGAGAAAACGTCTTACGGCCTCATCGTCGTCGGAGGCACAGGACCTAACACCTACGAACTCGACGAGCGATTCGCGCTCGTTATCGATCTGGGCGGCAATGATCTCTATCGCGGCAGCATCGCTGCCTCTGCCAGCGATCAACAGGGCAACGCCGTGGTCATCGATCTCAGCGGCGACGATACCTACACCGGATCACCGCTCGGTCTCGCAACCGGCCGGCTGGGCGTCGGGCTTCTCATCGATCATGCCGGCGACGACGTCTATCAGCTGGACGAAGGATCGGGCGGCACGGGGTTCGGCGGGCTCGGGATTTTGTTCGATGCGAAGGGGAACGACGTGTACATGGGCAATCGCCTCACGCAGGGTGCCGCCATCGGCGGACTGGGATTGCTGCTCGACGGCTCGGGCAACGACCGCTATACCAGCCATGGATTCGCGATCGGATTCGGCGGACCACTGGGTGTGGGCGCTGTTATTGATGTTCTTGGTGACGACCACTATCAATGCGGCGATAAGATTCCGAGTGCGTACAATGCGAGCGACGCACCTCATGGGAAGCCGGGGGATCCGATGTTTCAGTACGATTGCTTTGGATTGGGGACCGGCGCCGGATCGCGCGTGGTCAGCAAGCGACCGGAGTGGCAGACGTCCAACCTCGCCGGTGGATGGGGCATTTTGATTGACATCGCGGGGCACGACCACTATGACAGCGCAAACTTTTCACAAGGACACGGTTACTTCTTCGGTGTCGGCATGAAACTGGACCTTAATGGAAACGATGCTCATCAGGCCGCGCGCTATGGGCACGGCGCCTCAGCTCATTATGGAACCGCGCTCTTCATCGATTGGGACGGGGACGATCGCTATGAGTCCACCGGCCCCTTCTACAACGGCGGAGTCGCATGGGACAATAGCGTGAGCCTCATGATCGATGGCGGCAAAGGGCGTGACGCCTATGCCTTCGAGCATTCGACCGGACTCGGCCGAGCGGATTATATGGGTTGGGCAGTCTTTATCGACGAGGGAGGGGCCGATTTCTACCACAGTCAATCGGGATTCGGCGACACATCAGAACAGAGTTTGGCCGGGTTCTTCGATCTCAATGGAAAAGATACCTATACGCTGCCATCCGATTATGCTCCGTCAGCAGGCCAACGTCCGCAGAACGGAATCGTCTTTGTGTATCCTAAGGGTGGAGTCTTCCACGATTATGACTGACAGCCTTGTAAGATTTCTGCCCGGCAGCCGACTACCGAGCATCGGGAAACAACCATCCAGCATCCTGAAGTAGGAGGAGCGCCATGCCATCCAATATCACCATCGGCACGATCGTCAAAGTGGTGAAGACGGACGAAGAGTGGAAGAAGCTATTGGCACCGGAGGCCTACCGCGTGCTGCGCCACGAGGATACCGAGCGGCCCTTCATCAACAACATGCA
>JBKJWE010000161.1:0-3729 GCA_046717045.1 Nitrospiraceae bacterium
ACGCAGCCGGAGAGAGATCAACCTAAGCAGCTCGGCGCAATCTGCGTGACTCCATCGCCGCCACTTGAGGCGCACACTTCTGCACCCACGTCACGATGAGCCAGGCACAAGCGGCGATGATGCCGACGACAAACATCCAATTGTAGATCTCTTTGCCGGACTTGCTGAGGAAGGGTTCGCACGCATACAAAATCACCCCGTAGGCCAACCCCACCATTGCCAATGTCGCCAGCGGTAAAATAAGCCCGCGGTAGGGCATCAACCATTTCCAATCGTCCGGTGGCTCAGCCGCCAACTGGCGGGCTCCAAACCAGGCGAGCACCATGGCTCCGCCATAGCCTATGAACTGGGCCAACTCAGAGGCGTGAAGCTTCCCGATCGTGGTTTCACGAAACAGCGCCAGATGTCCCAGAATCACGGCACAAAGAACGGCCAGGATCATCGCCACTCCATATTCCATCATCCATTTGCGTGCCTTCATGGTAATCCTCCTATTGCTCTGCTCTCCTGCTTTCATCGGTGCTCAATCAAGAACAAGCATAGCACTAGGATAATTCGCTCATGATAGCAACGCGTTAGAGGGTGGCGAGGAGATGATTCAGCAGTTGTGGCCTAGGCTTCCTGGAGATGGGCACGCACTTCCTGAACGTAAGTCTTAAAGGGATCAGGCATGGGAAACGGCGCACGGCCTCGCACTTGGAAGATCGACCAATTGATCACGTACGAAGGGAAAAACCGTTCTTCCGGCTTCGGTTCGTCCGGTTCGGCCTGAGGGCCGCAAGCCATGAGATGCTTGATCAATTCTCCTCTGCCGAAGGCTCGCGTATTGCGAGGTGGGTGGTCGGTCGCCAACTCGATCGCTTTGTCGGTCGTGAGGCGCGGCACGCGCCCCTCTTGCAACAGGCCATAATAGAGACCTCGGTCGTGATGCAGGTTGTGATACTCGAGATCCAGGCTCTTGAGCATGGGATCGTCCCATCCAACCGCCTCCGCCTCACGATACGACTCAAGTAACCATAATTTCGATGCCCAATCCACACGCCCCACGAGCTTGGTGTAGTCGCCACGTAAGTCCTGGAGGACTGCGTCCCACTGCTCCAGCACCCAATCGGTCTCTTCATCCTGCCCACGGTACTGTTCCCTGGCGGCGGCGAGAAACTGTTCTTGAATATCGATCGCCGAGATCGTCACGCCCGACTGCAGCGTGACAAGCCATTGCCGATCCTGGTCCTGGGAAACCTCTTGCAGTGTCTCGACCGGCTCGTAAAGATCCAACCCGCGCGGAGCATGGCCTTCCTCAATCAACTGGAGCACCAATCCCGTCGTCCCAAGTTTCAACGCCGTCGCATACTCGGCCATATTGGAATCGCCCAGCAGCAGGTGGATGCGCCGATACTGGTTCGGATCCGCCAACGGCTCATCGCGCGTGTTGATGATTGCCCGGTTTTGCTGCACCCACTCGAAGAAATCATTCACGATATAATCCGCGCGCTGCGAAATCTGAAACGGAAGCCGAGGCTGCCCATGGGAGTGATGCGTAGGCGCACGTGGCACGATCAAGCGATCCATCTGAATCCACGCATCTTGTGGACTCGCAGCCCCCACGCGCCCGGACCCGGTGAAAATCTGCCTGGTCACCAGAAACGTCACCAGCGGGCTGAGCCCGCGCCGGCTGAACGGAAAGCGGCGCGTGACCAGATAGTTTTCATGCGAGCCGAAAGTCGCGTCGGTCTCATGATCGATATTGTTCTTGATCAAGGAAACGCTGTCAGCCAGACCGAGATCCTGAATGGCTTGTTGAATGAGATGATCTCCGGCACGATCCGAGGCCACCACGTCCGTGAGCGTGCCACATTCCGGGGAGGCATACTCGACATGGCCCATATCGAGATAGATGCGGCCGGCGTTGGTGAGAAACCCGCCGTTGCCCGGCGGCTCGTCGTGGCCACGATGGTGCAGATCGAGCACACCACATTGCCGCACATGAAACAGATGATCGCGAATCTTATGGGCGAACCAGGTGGGCGAATGATCGGGTCGTTCTTGATTGATCAAGAGCCCGTATTCCGTTTCGAGCCCGAAGATGCGGTTCAGCATTTCAGCCCGACACCGACTGTCGAAGATCTTTGGGGAGGAGCCGACCCAGTTCGTCGGTTTTCAGCTCCCGGTATTTCGAGGTCCCCGGATAGGTCCGCTCCAGCACCGCGCATTCGATCATCTTCTCTCCCACAGTCGCGCGTAAATGAGCGAGCAGCGTAGCGGAATCGGTCGGCAGAGCCGCACGGCAGGAAGATGCGCCCGTTTCGCTCGGTTGATTCGACTCGTCCACCGTGCGTTGCTGCGCCCGATCTCCCAGCGCCCAGGCCCGAAGTGTGACACCCACAGCCTGCTCAAGCGACAGATTCGCCGCCCCCTCTTGCCGAAGATAGGCGGTCATCTCCTTCTGGACCGCTGGCATGGCGGCGAGCACCGCATAGCCGGTTGTCTCCTCAAAGGTGCCGTCGTAATTGATCGTCAAGAACGCATCCTTCTCACGCTTCTGCCCCAGTTCTGCCAAGAGGATCTTCACGATAAACGGCGCCTTGAACACTTCTTCGAAGGCCTGCTTAATCAAGGGCGCAACGCCGTATTTCACCAGCCGCGCCCCAGTGACATCAGACGGCGAGCGATTAAAGCCTTCCGTATGCGCCATTTCCAACAGGCTGAAACGGATCTTTTCCAGGTCGGTTGGGTGACCCATCCCTGCCAAGGCGATACGATCGTAGATCTCGTAGACCTTCGGCGTCCCCTTGCTGACGGTTGTCAGCAACAGGCCTCCCTCGTAGGCGAGCGCGACAACCGGACTGCCCTGTTTAAACTGTTCGTCAAGATAGGTCCGGCGATTGCCGACCGCTTCGACCCACCGATAGGGTTCTTCATACATGGCTGGTTCCTTTATCTGGAGACACGAGTCACGTTTCGTTCAAAGAGCGGTTTCAGCGTGGAACCAGGAACGGTCCGCAACCCCTCTTGGGTAATCAGTTTCACGACAGGATAGAGATTGGCTTCTCGATTGACGCCGCCGGTGGCCGAATCGAATTCCGCCGCACAGGTCAGCAATCTCAAGGCATGAGTCGTCGCCTGTTCCTCGGACAAGGCGCTCAGTGGCTGCTCGCCCCAGGTATTCACATAGTGTAGGATGCCACGGATCGTTGATGAACCGGAACCCGACACGGCATACTCCACGCCCTCAAACTCGGCGCCCAGAATATCGTAGAAGAAAATCTTGGCGGAACCCTGCTCGAAATCATAACCGGCAAAAACTGGCACTACCGCTCCAGTCCCGGCCAAGGCGGCCGCCACATTTTCTTTTAGCAGCTTGGAGACGGCGCGAAGCTTGCCGTCGAAACTCAGTTCTTGCAGTTGCGTTCTCCGATAATACTTAAAAGAATGCTCCAGGATACGCACCATTTCATAGGCCGTTGCCGGCACACCGGCAATCGCCAGCACACTATGCCGGTCGATCTCCAACACCTTATCTGTGCGGTCGTACATCACCATGTTGCCGGCTGTGGCACGGCGATCGCCGGCTACCAAGACACCGTCGCGATACTTGAACGCGAGAATCGTCGTCGCGTTGGTCATCTCATGCCCTTGGACTGCGACAGCTGAACCACCAAATTGATAGCCCTGCTCTTTGAGTAGCTGAAAGAAATCCCCTTGCATACCCATCGTCTCTACCTCACCTTC
>JBKJWE010000162.1:0-8196 GCA_046717045.1 Nitrospiraceae bacterium
GAATAGGCGACGATTCGCTTGATATCGGTCTGGGTCAGGGCAATTGTCGCACCGAGGACCATCGTCACGCCGCCCACGATCGCGACGACCATCATGGCCGTCGTAGACAAGTTATAGAGCGGCGACAATCGCGCGACCATGAAGACCCCTGCCGTCACCATCGTGGCGGCATGAATCAACGCCGAGATCGGGGTCGGGCCTTCCATCGCGTCCGGTAGCCAGACGTGCAGCGGGACTTGGGCCGACTTGCCCACTGCGCCGGTGAACAAGAGGAGACAGATGAGCGTGAGCACGGAGACGTCCCACGATCCGCCGATCGGACCGAGGACGTTCATCACTTCGCCTGCCGATTCGTGCGCGCGAGCAAAGGCTTCGTGATAGTTGAGCGAGCCGTAGCTGTACCAGACCAAGAACAGGCCCAAGATGAACCCAAAATCGCCGACGCGATTGACGATGAACGCTTTGGTCGCGGCGGCACAAGCGGCCGGCCGCTCGTACCAATGGCCGATCAAAAGATAGGAGCACAGTCCGACCCCTTCCCAGAAGACAAAGAGTTGGAGCAGGTTGTCCGCCATCACCAGCATCAACATCGAGAAGGTAAACAGCGCGATGTAGGCGAAGAAGCGGGCATAGCCCGGCTCGCCATGCATGTAGCCGATTGTATAGACATGCACGAGCGTGCTGACGGTCGTGACGAGCAGCAACATGACGACAGTGAGGCGATCGATCGAGAGACCGAACTGAATGTCCAGCGACCCGGATGTCAGCCAGGTATAGAGCGGGACGGAGATGACTGATCCCTGCGCGACTTCAAGGAAGGCGATGACGGAAAGCACCCAGGAGAACAGGACGGCCGGCACTGCGACCAGATGCGCCCGTTCCTTAATCCGCCATCCGGCGAGTCCGAGGGCGAGGAAGGCGGCGAAGGGGAGCAGTGGAATCAGGGCGTACATCATGGGTGCTAGGAGCTTATGGCTGATGGCTTACGGCACATACGTCCGCTCCGAGCCCGTGCCATTCGCCATACGCTATATGCCATCTGCAGAGTGTCTACCATTTGAGTAACTGAAATTCGTCGACATTGATCGTGGACTTGGTCCGATACAGGGCGATGATGATGGCCAAGCCGACACCGACCTCTGCCGCGGCGACCGTGAGCGCAAAAAAGACGAACACTTGTCCCGCGACGTGATGGAAGAACTGCGAGAAGGCGACGAAGTTGATGTTGGTCGCATTCAACATCAACTCGACCGACAGCAAGATGATGATAATGTTGCGTCGGAGCAGCACGCCGACGACGCCGGTCAGGAACACGATCCCGCTCAGGATGAGGTAGAAGGAGAGAGGCACCGTCATGATTCGGAGGTCTCCAGCAGCTCTCGTTTGGCGAGGAGGATCGCGCCGATCATCGCCACGAGCAGGATCAAGGAGGCCACCTCGAAGGGGAATAGATAGGTGGAGTACAGCACGTCTCCGATCGCTTCCGTATTTCCCAGATGCTCGACCGTCGTTTCGGTTCCGCTCGGCGCCGCCGGAGTCGTTCGATGCGTGATTGCCGTCAGGATCATGGCTTCGAAGACCAGCGACAGTCCGACGAACCCGGCCATCGGCCATTGCCGGTGGTACCGCTCGTCCTGCTTGAGGCTTAGCAGCATCACAACAAACAGATAGAGCACCAAGATTGCGCCGGCGTAGACGATAATCTGCACCGCCGCGAGAAATTCTGCATGGAGGGTGACGTAGAGTCCCGCTACATGGAAGAACATGATCAAGAGGGACAGAGCGCTGTAGATGGGGTTGCGCAGCGCCACGACCAGCACTGCGGTGGCAGCAATCACCGAAGCGAAATAAAAAAACACCGCCTGTTCCATCGATAGAGTCTCTCAGGCCGGCTTCTGCGGTACGTGCGGGAACGGCACGTTGAAGAAGGCCACGTTGTGATGCTGCAGCTCCAAGCGTTTCTCGCGGATGGGGAAGGACCGGTCTCCGATCGCCATGAGTTGTTGTTTATTGAGATTCAGCTGGCGTTTGTCGTAGACGGCCCATTCGAATTCCCGTGTCATCCCGAGGGCATCCACCGGACAGGCCTCCACGCACATGCCGCAAAACAGGCAGCGCGTCATATCCATGTAATATTCTTTGGCATACCGCTTTATCGGCTCGCCCGGCACTTCCGCGCTGATGACCTTGATGACACGTGACGGGCAGGCGGCTTCGCACAAGTCGCAGCCCACGCATTTCTCCGTCCCGTCGTCGTATCGAAGGAGAGCGAGCATGCCCCGATAGTTGTCCGGTAGCACCCGTTTTTCATGCGGGTATTGCAGCGTAATCGGCTTGTAGTGGACCAGGTGCGACAACGTTGCCTTCATCCCGAGAAGGATTTCGTAAAACGTGATGGTCTTGAGCCAAGCTTTGAAAGTCATGTCTGTCTTGGTTGCCCGGTTTGGCTGTCTTAATATGCCTTGCTGAATTTAATGCCCGTCTCCTCTTGCCAGAGAAACTGGACAAACTAAACAAACCAGATAACCCGTTTCAGCCTTTCGGAAACAAATATGCCGCGATGGCAGTCACGACGATGTTGCCGAGAGCGATCGGCAACATCACTTTCCAGCCGAACCGCATCAACTGGTCGTAGCGTAGTCGGGGTAAGGTCGCGCGCAGCCAGAAGAATAGGAACAGGAACAGGTACACTTTAAATGTGAACATGGCGACGCCTTCGACCCATGCGAACTGCGGGACTCCCAGATATTCAGGGATCGTTCCCGGCCAAGGAGATGTCCAGCCGCCAAGGAACATTGCGGCGGCAACGCAGGAGACCAGAACCATGTTGGCGTATTCCGCGATGAAGAAGAAAGCGAAGCGCATGCCGCTGTATTCCGTGAAGAACCCGGCGACCAGCTCGCTCTCGGCTTCAGGCAAGTCGAACGGTACGCGGTTCGTTTCCGCCACGGCCGAAATCACGTAGACCACGAAGGCAAAAATCTGCGGGGCGGGAAACGCGAACACGTACCAGTGCCAGAACCCACCGGCTTGGGCTTCCGTAATCTTCACCAGGCTCAATGAGCCGGCCAACATGAGGACGCCCACGATCGCCAGCCCCACATTCAATTCGTAACTGATGACCTGGGCCGCGGAGCGCAGACCTCCCAGCAGTGAATACTTGCTGTTGGATGACCATCCTCCCAGGATGATGCCGTACGCGCCGATGGACGTAAAGGCCAGGATATATAAAATTCCGATGTTGATGTCGCTGATCACGAAGGGCGTGACCTTGATACCGGCTATTTCAAAGGTCATGTTCGGACCGAACGGAATGACGGCAAACCCAATCAGCGCGGGCACCATGGCCAAGATCGGCGCGAGGCTGAAGAGGAACCTATTGGCTCCGGCCGGGACAATGTCCTCCTTAAAGAAGAGTTTCAACCCGTCGGCGATGGGTTGGAGGATCCCGTAGGGGCCGACTTCCATCGGGCCCATGCGATCCTGCATCCAGCCGAGGACCTTTCGTTCGGCCAGGGTCAGAATCATCACGGTCAACATGACGATGCCCATGACGGCGGCGATTTGGGCGAGGGAGACGGCGAGTCTCAAGCTTAGTTCGGTCACAATGACACTCCCGGATAACAAATGAAAGAACTTATCGGCCCTTATCGGTTACGTGGTCTTGACGATCGAGACAGGAGCTGCCCGATGGGACAGGACTTTCGTCTCGGGATCCACCATACATTCGAACAGGGTCAAGGCTTCTTGAGCAAAGTGATCGGGGAACCAGGCCAGTCCCTCGGGTACTCGCTCGAGCACTTTTACCGTCGTCGTGAACGACCCGCGCGCATTCGACAGGCGAACTGAATCGCCGTCGTTCAGCTTGAACCGTCCAGCGTCCACTGGGTTCAGACGAACCTGTCCTCTGGATTCGATCTGAATCAGCCCCTTGGAATAGGTTGAGAGCTTTCCAGAGTGAAAGAGGCTCTGAGCCAGTCCGAGCTGCACCGTTCCGTCGGGGCCTGCTGTCCGAGGGGGCAGCGTGTAGCGAGCCGCAAGGTCGCGGCGATAGCCCTCGGTCTTATACCGGTCGAGCGCCGTGCGATTCACGACGGGAGGAATCGGCGCGGGGCCGAGCGATCCGTACCCCGGGATGACGCTTCTAATCTCTTTGAGAATTTCTTTCGCATCGCCGTATTCCAGCGGCAGACCGAGCAGGATGGATAAGGCCGAGAGAATTTCCCAGTCGGGCCGGCTTTCTCCGATGGGTTCGATGGCCGGCCGAACGGCCTGCACATGGCCTTCGGTATTCGTGAAGGTGCCGGATTTTTCCATCGGCGACGCGGCCGGAAGTACCACATGAGCCAGCCGAGCCGTTTCCGTCAAAAAGAGCTCCTGGCACATGAGTAAATCGAGTTTTCCCAGCGCCTGGGTGACTTCTGTGTGAGGAGGAAGGCTTGCGACGGGATTTTCTCCGATGACAAACAGGGCTTTGAGTCGCCCCGCTTTGGCCTGATCGATCATTTCGAGGAGCGTCGCGCCAGCCGGTCGAGGGATCTCTTCTTTCCAGGCCCCTGCCAAGTGGGTTCTCGCGTCCTGGTCCGTGAGATCGGACACGCCAGGTAGGAATTCGGCTGCCGCGCCCATCTCGACCGCGCCCTGGTCGTTATTCTCTTCCGCCAACGGAGCCAGACCGCAACCCGCTTGGGTCAGCTTCCCGGTGAGCAGGAGGAGATCGAGCAGATTCAGGCAGCTCCTGTATCCGTCCTGACTCCGCAGCAATATTTGGCCTGCCAATACCACTACTCGGCGTCCCCCTGCCAGTGTGGCGGCCATCTGGGTGAACGCTTCCCGAGACGTTCCCGTCGCCACGGTGAGATCGTCCCACGAGACCAGCTGTAGGGCTTGCGACACTGCTGCAACGTACGCTGTGTCCTGTTGGCGGATCGTCTGGTCGACATGGTTTCCTTCGACCACTGCTTTGAGGAGACCGAGCACGGCGGCGCCAAATTGAGACGGCGGCACGCAGACATGCTGCTGAGCCAGGTTTGTGATGTTGCTGATCGTTCCGACAGCCGGCTGGAGGGCTTCGATCGTCAACAGTTCGGCCTGGTGTTTCTTGACGGCTTCTTTGACTTGCAAGCCGCTGATGGGGTTCGTCTCGGTGATGTTGGTTCCCACCAGCAGCAACACGTCGGCCTTTGTGATGTCCTCAAAGGTCACGGTCCAGCGATGGGTGCCTTGCACGCGGCGCATCGCTTGGATGCCGTTGAGGTGGCCATAGCGCGCGCTGCTGTCCAGATTGTTGGTCCCGATCGTGAGGCGCATGAATTTCTGGAACAGATAGAGCTCCTCGTTCGTGCAGCGGCCGGAAACGAGTCCTCCGAAGGCCTGTGCGCCATGCGCTAGTTTGAGCGCTGTCGTGCGTTCGGCCACATATTCTAAGGCTTCGACCCATGTCGCTTCGATCAAGGCGCCGTCGCGTCTGATCAACGGTTTCGTGAGGCGTTGGGGGTGGCTCGTGGCGTGAAAGCCGAAGAACCCACGGGCGCAGAGGTCGCCGTTGTTGCGTCCGGCGCCGTGGGCGCTGTTCACTTCGATCAACTCGTTGTCTTTGGTCTGGACGGTGATCTGGCAGCCGTCGCCGCAGAAGGAACAAATGGTATCGGCGCGTTTGAGCATCCAGGGCCGGTACTCGTACATCGAGAGTCGGCTGGTGATGGCGCCCACCGGGCAGATCTGCACACAGCCGCCGCAGAACTCGCAGTCGAGCGCGTGCGAGCCAAAGTGTTTGATTTCCGTCATCGTGCCGCGTCCAACCGGTGCGAGGGCCTTGACGTCCATCACTTCGTCGCAGTAGCGGACGCAGCGGAGGCACTGCACGCAGCGATTCATCTGCGTTTCGATCAGGGCACTGAAGTATTCTTTCTGGAAGATCCGCTTCGTCTCGACGAACCGGCTCGCGCTTGCCGTGTATTCATGGGAAAAGTCTTGGAGGTCGCACTTCCCGCCCTGATCGCAGACGGGGCAATCCAACGGATGATTGGCCAAGATGAACTCGAGAACCGACTTATGGGCGTCGTTGACGACGGTGGTCGCGGTTCGAACGGACATGCCTTCTGCGGCCACGGTGCTGCAGGAGGTCTGGAGTTTGGGCATTTTTTCGACTTCAACGAGACACATGCGGCAGTTCGCGTCCGGCTTGAGCTTGGGGTGATAGCAGAAGTGCGGGATCATAACGCCGACGCGCCGAGCCGCTTCAATCACGAGCGTGCCCTTCGGCACGGAGATCGAGATGCCGTCGATCGTGAGTCGGACTGTATCGGTTGTCATGCTAGCCATAGTGCGTCATCGAGTCCGGAAGTCTTCAAATCGAAACGTGAAAGGCTATAGACTTGTGAGATTACGACCCTATGACGTTCGACTGTCATCAATGCCTCGCCGCGAGCGGCTCCGGGCGAAGCAAGTTGGCCGCGTCTGCCTCGTGAATCAGCGTCACGTATTCATGTCGCCAATGCTTCAGCGTACTCATAATTGGCGCCACTTCGGCGTCGCCGAACGCGCAGACCGTCCGACCCGCGATGTTCTTACATAGATCGGTCAGGGTTTCAAGGTCCTCAGCCCGCCCTCGCTTGGCCACAATCCGGCGCATGGTTTGCACGAGCCAGGCACTGCCTTCGCGGCAGGGACTGCACTTCCCGCAGGACTCGTGATAGAAAAATTCCATCAGGCGCAGCGCGGCCCACACCATGCTCGTGCCTTCTTCCATGACCGTGACGCCGCCTGAACCCAACATCGATCCGGCCGCGGCGACCGACTCAAAATCCAACTTCACGTCCAGATGGTCCGGCGTCAGGAATGGCGCCGATGCGCCGCCTGGGATGAGGGCCTTTAGCGGCTTGTCCGCTCGCAGGCCGCCGGCCTGTTCGTAAATCAGTTCACGAAACGTGACCCCCATCGGGACTTCATAGTTGCCAGGCCGCTTCACATGGCCGCTGACGCAGAAGATGCGCGTGCCGGTGCTCTTGGGCGGGGAACCGATGGCGGCAAACCATTCGGCCCCCCGATTCAGAATGTGCGGCAGATTCGCCAAGGTCTCCACGTTATTCACGACTGTCGGCTTGTTGTAAAGGCCATCCGTGGCAGGAAACGGCGGCTTCACGCGCGGCAGACCGCGCTTGCCTTCCAGCGATTCCAGCAAGGCCGTTTCTTCGCCACAGATATAGGCGCCTGCGCCTCGGTGGACCCAGACGTCGATAGTGGTTCCGGTCCCCAGGATGTTCTTGCCGATATAGCCGGCCGCGCGGGCTTCACCGATCGCCTGTTCCAGGATCTTCGCGCCGAGCACGAATTCGCCTCGGATATAAATATAGGCGGAAACTGCGCCGATCGCGTAACAGGCGAGGACGATCCCTTCCAGCATCTGATGGGGATCTCGCTCCATGAGCTGTCGGTCTTTAAATGTGCCTGGTTCGCTCTCGTCCGCATTGCAACAGAGATAGCGAGGCCCCTGATAGTCTTTCGGGAGGAAGCCCCACTTCACACCCGTCGGGAAACCCGCGCCGCCTCGGCCGCGAAGACCTGATTTCATGACGATGGTGGTGACTTCGGCCGGAGCGATGTTGCTCATGACTTTTCGCAGCGCCTGATAGCCGCCGGTCTTTTCGTAGTCCTGGAGCGAGCCGGTATATCCGGGCTGCAGCATGTTCTTCAGCAAGATTGGTTCGTGTTTGGGCATTTTTCTCTCGTTAGGCGTCAGGGGTGAGGCGTTAGGGGCAGCCCAGAGGACTGCCTATTCCTTTAACGCCTTACGTTTCACGCCTCACGACATTGGCCGGCTCCGCCGGCAAGGGCCACATGAACGGTCCGGTCTTGAGCGCGCAAGTTCCCGTCGTCTTTAAATCGGCCAGAATGCGATCGACCTTCTCTTCCGTCAGCCGCTCGTAATAGTCATCGTTGATCTGCATCATCGGCGCGGTGCCGCACGCCGCGAGACATTCCACACCGGTGAGGGTAAACAATCCGTCGACTGTGGTCTCACCTGGCCCGATGCCGAGCTTGGTTTTGATCCATCCGATGACCGTATCGGAACCGACCAGCGCGCACATCAGCGATTTACAGATCTGAATGTGGAATTTCCCCACCTTCTTCAGATGCAACATCGTATAAAAGGTGGCCGTCTCATAGACTTGCGGAGGCGTCAGGCGTAGCAGA
>JBKJWE010000163.1:0-4682 GCA_046717045.1 Nitrospiraceae bacterium
GTGAAATGCGCAGATCCTCGCGGTAGTCTTGAGCCGACACCCACAAACGCAGGATCTCTGCACCGGACTGTTTGATGACATCTTGGGGCGCGACGACGTTGCCCGCGGATTTGGACATCTTCTTGCCCTGGCCATCGAGGACGAATCCATGCGTGAGCACGGCCTGATAGGGCGCACGGCGATCCGTGACGACGCCCGCCAGCAATGCGCTATGAAACCACCCGCGATGCTGGTCCGATCCTTCGAGATACAAGTCCGCAGGCCACCACTTTTTAGGCTTGAGCACGGCCGCATAGCTGACGCCGGACTCGAACCAGACATCGAGAATATCCCGTTCCTTTTCGAAATCGGCTTTCCCGCACTTGGGACAGGTCGTGCCCGCCGGCACCAGGTCAGCTGCCGATTGCTCGAACCAGACATCGGCGCCCTTGGACTCCATCAGCGTGGCAATGTGGTCGATGACCACGGGATCTGCCAACACATGGCGGCACCCTGAGCAAGTGAAGCCCGGAATGGGCACGCCCCACACGCGTTGCCGCGAGAGACACCAATCCGGCCGATTCTCGATCATGCCGTTGATGCGGTCTTTGCCATAGGTCGGTATCCAGCGGACCCGCCCTATCTCCGCCAGCGCGTCCTTCCTCAAATCATTCGTCTCCATCGAGACGAACCATTGTTCGGTTGCCCGGAAAATGACCGGGCTCTTGCAACGCCAGCAATGAGGATAGGAATGGCTCAGCGAGCCGTGACCGAGCAATCGTCCGTTGGCTTGCAAGAATTCCACAATCTTCGGATTCGCCTTGAACACATGCTGACCGGCAAACTCTTTGATAATCTCAGTAAATCGTCCGGCATTATCGACCGGCGCCAAAATCTCCAATCGCTCGCCGGACGACGCCTTGGCATTATGCTCGAGCACGAGGATGTAGTCTTCCATACCGTGCCCTGGTGCGATATGGACACAGCCGGTCCCCTGTTCTAACGTGACGAAATCGCCGAGCATCACCGGCGACAACCCCGTGGTCAACGGCCGCTGCGTCTCCAGTCCTTCGAACCCCTCCCCGCCTTTCTTCACGGCAAGCATAGTGGTTCGTTCCAGCTTGCAGGCCTTGGCGACATTGTCGAACAGCTTGCGGGCGATGATCAGTACTTCTTGCCCAACCCGCACAAACGCATACTCGATGTTCGCGTTGAGACAGACCGCCTGGTTTGCCGGGAGGGTCCATGGCGTGGTCGTCCAGATCACGATGGAGAGCAACTTGATGTCGGCAGGGAGCGACAGACCGGGAAACCTGGAGCTGAGCGCTGAAGGCGAAGTCACCACAGGAAACTTCACATAGATCGACGGCGAGGTATGGTCTTCGTACTCGACCTCGGCCTCGGCCAAGGCCGTCTGATCCTGCGTGCACCAAAGCACCGGCTTGAGCCCTTTGTAGACTCCGCCGCGCTCCACGAACTTCCCGAACTCGCGCACGATCGCTGCTTCATACGCGGGATTCATCGTGAGATAGGGGTGCTGCCAATCGCCGAGCACACCGAGCCGCTGAAATTCCTCGCGCTGAATCTTGTAAAACTTTTCCGCGTATTCGCGGCAGAGCTTGCGGATGGCCATCGCATCAAGCGTTTTCTTTTTCTCACCCAAGTCCTTCAAGACCTGATGCTCGATCGGCAAGCCGTGGCAATCCCATCCCGGCACATAGGGCACTTGAAACCCGGCCATTGTCTTGGATTTGACGATGATGTCTTTGAGGATCTTATTCAATGCATGGCCGATGTGAATGCGGCCGTTTGCGTAAGGCGGACCGACGTGCAACATGTAGCGAGGTCGCCCCTTGCCTGTCTCTTGTATCTGTTCATAGAGCCGTTCCTGCTCCCACAAAGCAAGCACTTCCGGCTCCCGTTGCGGCAAATTCGCCTTCATCGGAAAGTCAGTCTTGGGCAGATTCAGTGTCGACTTATAGTCCATGAGCTACGATCTCGCGAACCGTTGAATTGCCGGGTGAATATACCGGAAGGGAGGGGGAAAGGACTAGTACTAACTGACCGCCATCATGCGGTCGAGCGCGATCTTTGCCCACCGCTTGTCGTCGTCCGGGACGTCGATATGGTTCACCACATGGCCATCGGCGAGATTCTCCATGGCCCAGCAGAGATGCGCGCCGTCGATGCGGAACATCGTAGCGCATTGGCAGACGGTGGAAGACAGGAAAAAAACTTTCTTGTCCGTCAGGTCTCGTTTCAGACGATTGACCAGGTTCAATTCCGTGCCGACACCCCCGGCCGTGCCGGCCGGCGCGGCCGTGACGGTCTTGATAATGAACTCCGTGGAGCCAGCCAGGTCTGCTTTGTTGACGACATCCTCGTGGCATTCCGGATGCACGATGACTTTGCCATCCGGGTATTGCTTCCGAAAGTAATCTACATGCGCCGGCTGGAACATTTGGTGGACACTGCAGTGCCCTTTCCAAAGAATCAACTTCGCTCGCTTGATCGCGTCGCGCGTGTTGCCGCCGTTCGGCTGATAGGGATCCCAGACGATCATCTGCTCCCGTGGAATACCCATTTTGTTCGCCGTATTGCGGCCGAGATGCTCGTCGGGGAAGAAGAGAATCTTTTCACGACGCGCCCACGACCACTCTATCACCGCCTTGGCATTTGACGAGGTGCAGGTGATCCCGCCATGTTCACCGCAAAAGGCTTTTAAGACCGCTGCAGAGTTGACGTACACCGCCGGCATGACGGCCTCTTCGACCGGGATAATCCGACCCAACGTCTCCCAGCATTCGTCCACTTGCTCAATCGCCGCCATATCCGCCATCGAACAGCCGGCGGCCAGATCCGGCAGAATCACGGTTTGTTTGGTACGGCTTAAAATATCCGCGGTCTCGGCCATAAAATGCACGCCGCAAAATACAATGTAAGGTCGCTCGGATTGCTCTGCCGCCAGCTTCGAGAGCAACAGCGAATCGCCGCGGAAATCCGCATGCTCGATCACTTCATCGCGCTGATAATTGTGGCCAAGTATCATCACCTGATCGCCGAGTGCCCGTTTGGCCGCCGCTGTCCGGCGGAAGAGTTCCTCGGACGAGAGACCCTGATAATCGGTGACCGGCCTTGGTAAGGTTGAAACGGCTTTCACATGGTCCTCAGCAAGAGTTGGTAGAGGATCATTCTACGACAGGGTCACCGGACAATCAACGAACCCTGTCCCTCTGGAGCCATGCGGCTTCCAGCGTAGGCGGGTGAAGAAGGCCTACCAGGCCCTGGTAGGCCTATTACCCCGTTGACAATGGAGGGGGGTAGGCATACGATTCTCACTCATCGCTAGGGGAGCCAATACGGCTGAGAGTCCGTTGAGTCGGACGACCCTCACAACCTGACCTGGGTAATACCAGCGTAGGGAAGCCGGATCAGAATCGGACTTCGTGAGTGTTCAGCCGTACCCCTCTTCTGTGGTACGGCTTTTTTTATTGCCTGGGATCTTAAAGACTGATCGCGCCAATTCACGAACGGCGAAAGGATTCTGCCATGAGCGAACAGAATGGATCGAGCGGGAAGGGGAAGGACGCCACATCGACGACCATCACAACCGATCCCTTTCCAGCCTCGCGGAAGGTCTACATCAATGGGACGCAATCCGGCGTGCAAGTCCCGATGCGCGAGATCAGCTTGGCGCCGACCAAATCCATGAACAGTGGGACGCCGACGCCGAACGAACCGGTCGCCATTTACGATACGTCAGGCCCCTACACCGATCCGTCCGTCACGATCGACGTGCGAGCCGGACTCGCTGCGCTCCGCCGTCCATGGGTGCTCGGCCGACAGGACGTGGAACAGCTTGCAGACGTGTCATCGCAATACGGCCGGATACGCGCGACTGATCAAAAACTTGACGAACTTCGTTTTCAACACATTCGGAAACCGCTTCGAGCCATGCCCGGCCAGAACGTCACGCAGATTCACTACGCGCGGAAGCGCATCGTGACCCCGGAGATGGAATTCATCGCCATCCGTGAGAACCAATCGCGTGAGGTCGCGCACGAACAGGCCGAGCGGAACGGCAAGGGGGGAGGCGTCGCCCAACATCCGGGGGTATCCTGGGGGGCAAGCATTCCGGCAGTGATCACGCCAGAATTTGTACGCGATGAAGTCGCCCGAGGCCGCGCGATCATCCCAGCCAACATCAATCACCCCGAAAGCGAGCCCATGATCATCGGCCGCAACTTCCTCGTGAAGATCAATTCGAATATCGGCAACTCCGCAGTGGCCTCGTCGATCGAAGAAGAAGTCGAGAAGATGATCTGGTCGATCCGCTGGGGCGCAGATACGGTCATGGACCTTTCGACCGGCAAGAACATCCACGAGACGCGCGAATGGATCATCCGCAATTCACCGGTGCCAATCGGGACCGTGCCGATCTATCAAGCGCTCGAAAAGGTCAATGGCAAGGCCGAAGAGCTCACCTGGGAGATCTTCCGCGACACGTTAATCGAACAGGCCGAGCAAGGCGTGGATTACTTCACCATCCACGCCGGGGTGCGGCTGGCCTATGTGCCCATGACCGCCAACCGGATGACCGGTATCGTCTCACGCGGCGGCTCGATCCTCGCGAAATGGTGCCTGGCCCATCATCAAGAGAACTTTGCCTACACCCACTTTGAAGACATTTGCGAGATCTTGTA
>JBKJWE010000164.1:0-2677 GCA_046717045.1 Nitrospiraceae bacterium
CAGTGGAACCGACCCGTGAAGAGCCTCGGGAGCCGGAGCCCAAGCAAATCCGTGTCATAGATCCGAGTGTCGTACCGGACACCAAGGATCAGGAACTACTGGCCGCCATTCGCGACGAGATCGAAAAGGGAAACGTCAGAGCCGCAGAAACCAAACTCGCGGATCTGCCGGCCAGCGTGTCGTCTAGAGTCAAGACCCGCCCTTACGTCGCCGTGCTTTGGAACAATCTGGGCATTCAACTCGAGAAAACCGGCGGCACTGCCGCCTCGGTCTATGCGTTCAAGAAAGCGTCGTCATTGGACGCTAAAAATCCAACCGTTCACCTAAATCTGGCGCATGCCTATTGGGAGCTTCGTGATCCGGCGATGACACGCGAGTTTCTCGATCGGCTGATTGTCCTCGCGCCCGCAGAACCGTTCCCCCATTTGGCCTTAGCCGACTATTTACAGGAAAAGGATCAGCTGCGCGAAGCTGCACGCCACCTTGATCAGGCCGCCGATCGTGCCGGGAAAGATCCCGCCGTGCAGTCCTATCTGCGGACCGTCACGGCGAAGGTTCGCCGAACAGAAAAGACCGAAGAACGTCTGTCCAGCCGCGACAGCACACATTTTACCGTCAAATTCGAGGGCGAGGCCGATCAGGCCACGTGGGCCGCCGTGCTCGATATTCTTGAAGAGGCCTATCGCGAGATCGGGCAAAAGTTCGGACATTTTCCAACCAAACCGATCGTCGTCGTGCTCCACGCCAAGGCCTCCTTCCAAAGCGCAACCGGGAGCCCCGCCTGGGCCGACGGGTTGTTCGATCCCGTTCTAGGCCGCATTCAGGTCCCCGTGCAGGACGCCACGGTCGACCGCGCCTGGCTCACGCGGGTACTACGACACGAATTCGTGCACGCACTTCTGCGCGATCAACTCGGTGCGGCCGGGAACGCCATCCCAACCTGGTTGAACGAAGGACTCGCCATGCAATTGTCCGGAGATCGCTGGTCGGATATCGATCAATTGGCGAAGCAGGACGTGACGGTAATCCCTCTGGCTGCCTTGGAAGGTGCCTGGGGTGGATTGTCCAGCGACGCCGCGTCGGTCGCCTATCTGGAAGCGAACTCGGCTGTGCACTATCTGATCGAACGCTATAGCATGCACCGGGTCAACGAGCTCTTGTCGCACCTCAAAGCCAGGCAGACCCTCCCAGCCGCCATGCAATCGCAGCTTTCCCTCTCGTACGAGCAATTCCAGTCGCGTTGGATGGATCAATTACGGGAACAGCAGAAGAAGGGCTAGAGAATTGGAGCTGTGACCCTCCGGCTTAGATTGCAGCCTTCGCCGACATCTCACCACCGACCGACTGCCAACCGGGTAACTTTTCGACATGATCGTCCTGACCAGGAGTCGCTTCAGCAGCCTCCACGACGGGAGCGAGACGGTCTTCCCAAATGACATGCCGCTCGTGATCGTCCAGCATCCTGATTCGAAAATCGATGTTCCGCGAAGGACCTGGCGTGAGTTCAGTCTGCCCCATCACCGACCGGCCGATCCGCTCCGCACGGGCAAATCGATCTTTGCCGGCTGAAAACTGATCGGCCCACACTAACTGCCCGGTGGACGGATCCACCGCACGAAGCAGAAATTCAGGCTGACCATCCGCTGCTGCTCGACGCCGAACTTTCGTGACGATCGTCTGTGTCGATACGTAGGCGATGACTTGATGCGGCGTGCCGCTTTCGGGACTTGGGGAAAGATTGAGCTGGCCTTCCCACAAAAATCGACCGGTGGACGCGTCATAGACTCGCAGCAGAAACTCAGAAAGTCCATTCGCACTAGGTCCGACTCCACCGGCGAAAATCCGCTCACGCACAGCTCCCGCTGAAGGACCGGCATCTTCTTTTACGTTGAGTTCGTAGGTCTCTTCCGACAAGGTCACGCCTGAATCGGCATCGTAGGTCTTCACAGTAATGGTCGACGCCCCATCGTTTTGAAAGCCCACCCCAGCCGCTACAATCCGTCTTGGTTTAACCGGTACCGCCGGCATCGAGGCCGGCTCATTGATGACGCTGGTCTTTTGATGACCTGCTGAACTTCCACTCCAGGCGGTTAGGGGTGCCGACCATCCGGTAAGGACGAGAGCCCCGCATAACACACGCAGGACGGAACGTCGCCGTGATCCGTTTCGCCGGATACGATGCACAGGGAGCGCGACCGGCTTCAGCCATCCGAACAGTCGTGAGATCAAGCGGACAAGTTCCATGCGGCGCCTCCCGTATTCTGGTTTGATTGTCTCTGGGAGAGGCCTCTTGGGTAAATTCCCCAGTGTGGGAATAGAGGCCCCCGGAAGGGGGGGCCAAGATGGCACATAAATGTCCGAATTTACGGGTCTGGCGGTATTACTGAGGGGAACGATTTTTACCGGGGACTTGATCAGGCTGGAGAGCCGATTGAGGTACAACTGCGCCAAACAGCCGATACCGATAGCGGGCGAGGATTCGATAGAGCAGATAGCCGAGCGGCTTCACCAGAGGCAGCTGAAAGAAGGCCTTAAGTACCCTCCCTCCTCTCAGGCCCGGCAAGAGCGGGAAGAAGGCATCAAGCCCTTCGGCCACTTCCCCGTTTGGCTTAACAAAGAAGGCCGCATCCGGTCGCCCAGGCCGATATTTCGATCCGAGCACTTGGTGTGCTTCGGC
>JBKJWE010000165.1:0-3068 GCA_046717045.1 Nitrospiraceae bacterium
GTCTAGCAAAGGTATAGATCAACCAGGCAAGTATGAGGCTGGACAGCACATAGGGCCACGCCAGTACGTTCTCGAAATTCACAAATATCGTCGGCGCTTGTCGGATGGCGTCCGTAAAACTTTCCCATGAGCGAAAGGATGAGAAGACTGTTTCCACAGTCCGCTCAAGAAACCATCGGAAATCTTGACCGATCATGAACACCCTATTCACGCGCTCTTGCGCAACTCCAACACGGCGCAACGACTTTGGGAAGTCAAGGATGGGTCAACCCCAACTGTCGCTGTGTCTTACCTCACCTGTTTCGCGGTCGATTCGTCCCGCTCGATTCGTGGGCTGACCGATCCTTGCGAATCGGCCAACCCACAAGCCACCGCAAGATATTGGACGACATCGCTTCTTAAAAAACGTTGTTGTCGCTCTCCTTGCCGTTCTTCACACCGGACACCACGCCAGTAATGTCGCGCAGCAATTCATGCGTTACCAATACCGGCTCGGTATAGGATTCCTTTTCCTGATGTTCCAATCTTCCTCACCCCCTTTCCAATGTACAAAGTCCCTCGTGACCCAAAAGCTTCACGAGAGTGAACCGACTCGTCGGCTTCCTTGGATCGGATCGCTCAAAGCACCCATAGATACGTACATGACCCATGGAAGCTCATGCACTCTTGTGCAGTTCCAGCAACGGCATAATCAGCTTGGGGAGACCCAGAACATCTCGACCAAAATGCAGGCGGTAGCAGTCGACCTGCTGCACGAGTCGTGACAGAATCTGAAATTCCCGTCGCGCCACCGCTTGGTCATAGACCAGCAATCCCTGCGGCATGATGGCCTCAAGAGCCCGGCTTTTCGGCAATGGCTCCAGCCAACTGTGCGGCATATCCACCACATGTGGGAAGAGAATCATCGCCGGGGTACAAGAACGGCCGATGGAATCTTCGTAGAGATCTTCGGCTTGAAAGTTCTTCTTATAGACCCCCTGCTGCATAATCCCAGGCGCCGCGTTGCGCAGTTCTGGAAAGAACTCGATCGTGCGATCTGTGACATCGATCTTCATCGGGAAGGCCAGCAATTCCATGTGGGTGCTCCGGTCACGGAGCAACGGATAATCATCGGACAGATACCGGAACCCCGACCGGAGCAACGACAAGAATGACGTGGTCTTTCCCTGGCCACTGTAACCGGGGATCAGCACTCCTCGGCCTTGGTATTCGAGCGCGGTCGCGTGCACTGTGTAGAGGCCATTCCGCTTGAGGAGTTCAGCCAGAGCAAAGTGAAAGAAACTCGTGCGCACATCCGGGTGCATTACGTCCGGCCGGACAAAGTAGCCCTCGACCAGATTGCGGGAGCCGTCAATCAGCAGCGCCCCTTGTTCGTGGAAATCGGCGATGAGCCGATCGCCATCCTGGACAACTTCACAGCGCCAGAGAGAACGCAATGAATCTCCCATCGCCGGCCTCGTGCCGGAAAATAGCACTCTCGCCGCATCCGAACGCGTGACTGGAATTTCGGTTCTGCTCGCGACCTCGTCAAACCGAATAGTCAGAATTGCGCCTTTCACGGGCGTGTCGACGTGAAAATGGCGAAGAAAGCTGAGGATGGGCGCAATCAGTGCAGACGACGTCGTCTGATAGAGGAGATCGACCCCGTGAATGGCATAGAGAGATTCGTGCACCACCGCCGCTGTCGCCATTGAATACCTCACCTGGTTAAACTCTGTTTTTCATTGTGAACCGGCTCACGTCCGTGATGTCGCGTAGCAGGTTGTGCGCCACCAGCAGCGTTCCGCTATAGGATTCTTTCTGTGCCTTTCGTCGTCACTTCCCATCCAATGATAAAAGTCCCTCGTGACCTAGGTGGGTTACGAGAGCCACGAGATCGTCGGCGATACGCTCGGATGACGCGTCGAACCGCTCGCAAAGTGTTGCGTGAATCTCCTGAAGAGATTTCTTGCCGGTACAATGTTCCCACATCGCCGTCCCGACGCGGTTCAGCGTATAGTAGCGGCCTGAACTGAGATCGAGGAGCACGGTTTCTCCATCCAACGTCGTTCCCTGCACATTCGGATTGGGTTGAGGAACGGCGCGCATCAACTGCTCCTGTTTGTTTTGCCCACCCCGTTCGACCTGCCGACGCTCTTCCTCCGACAACACCGCGCGCGCGGCTTCGGCCAATTGCATCGAGGTGGCGTGCCCATCGACGTGCTGCACCTCAGGCTTCTCTTCGATGGATAAATCCGGTCGAAGATCGGCTGAAATAAACGGCTGTCTACTCATGATCGCAGTCCCTCCTTTTCCACCTTGTCCACACCGCATGATTACGCTCTCCCTGCACACAACAGATCCGCCAACGCATCTCCGATCCGTTGGCCTGTATGGTTTTCATAAAACATAAATGCCGGGCTCGTGTTGACCTCAAAACAGTAGTATTCGCCGTCCGGCGTCCGGCGAAGATCGATCCCACTCATGACAAGACCAAGGCTCTTGGCTAACCGCACGCAGCGCGCCTGAAGCTCGCTTGAAAGTTCGATCGCCCGAATCGTGCGCGTCCCCCCTTCGCGTGCGACATAGCGATAGTCCAGCCGATCCGCGACAATCTCGCTGGCGAAAACCCGGTCGCCGACCGTGTGCACACGGATGTCGATGCCCGGAACCAGTTCTTGCAGCTGCACGGGGCAATCCTGAATCTGCTCGAGCCTCGGCAGATCCTCGACAGTCAATCGCTTGACAATGGACCGTTCGGCGCTGATCGACTTATAGATCACCCGCTCCCGGCACTCCTCGAAAAACGCCCGAGCAGCTTCGGGCAGCATGGTGATCAACGTCTTGGGCACCGAAAATCCCTGCTGGGCGATCAGGCGTTGTTGGTAGGGCTTGGACATGTTCGTGTGCACACCCTTCCGCTTGTTCACCACGAGCATCGGCAATGTATCGGTCCACTCCCAGAGGGCTGCGACTCGAAGGCGAGTACGTTCGCTCTCGAGACTCCCGCTGCCGAACGTACGGATGTACATCGCATCGATCTGCGACACATCCAGCACCCGCGATCCGACAAGCATCTGGCCCTCGAT
>JBKJWE010000166.1:0-3529 GCA_046717045.1 Nitrospiraceae bacterium
CGTACGAAGTGACCGAACTGGCTTAGCCCCCCTCCTTCTCTCCAAGATAAAGATGCCATAGGCGATCAGAAAGCTCGCTGCAAGATAGGGCCAGGCCATCCCGCCATCCAGGTCTGTGAGAATACCAGGCACCTTCCCCAAGGCAGCCCTGAAATTTCCCCATGAGGACAATGAGACAAAGGCGGTTTCGATGACTTGGTCCACAACCGATGCCATACGATCCGTGTTAATCGCCATCGCTAGGACCTTAATCCTTGCCTCAAGGACGGAATGCAACTGGTCAGCCCATCAATATGTTATGCAACACTCGGCCAACCGCCCGCCGCGGTTTCGTACCAGTCAGAACAACGCTGAAGACCGATCACGCAATGACAAAGAGCTATTCGACGAAGCCTGCAAATTGCGCGGAAGCGGCTGGCCGGTCCGCCTGAACCGGCCAGCTCCTGTCTTAGTCTTCCCCATTAGGGACGACAACTACGCCTGAGGTCACCGCCGTAATATCGCGCAGTAACTCATGCGCCACGAGCGCCGGCTGAACGTACGACTCTTTCTTCTGTGTTTCCATTCTTCCTCACCTCCCTTCCTGTTGAAGTAGCCCCCTGCATCAATTTATTCTCCAAGGACACAAGGTCGTTCAGTATCCGCCGCTGATTACAGCCTGACCAATACAATGCCTCTAACGTGACATTGTCCACGGTATATATACCAACGGTTACGATCCGCATAATCCCTCTTTAGAGGGACTAGCAGAACTAAACCGGCGGCCAAATTTGAACTGCCTAATCCGGCCTACGTGGCTCTGGGAATGAGCTAGACCGATCAAATCGCTGTGCTACCCGACATGGGAAAACAAAGGAGACAGCACCCCCACCCATCGGGGAACCGCACATTGTTGCGGTTACCTCCCGTACGCAGGGCATCAATGAGTTTGGAAACCTGTCGGTATCCCACGGTGCGTGCGGTACGTACGAAACAGCTTTCGAGGTGACGAACTAGGAGGAAGATTCAAAAAGCCCGAGTTGCAACTCTTCTGCGCGGGTGAACGAGATGGGGTACTTTTCGGTAAAGCAGGCACTGCAGTAGTGATCGGGTTGCCCGGGGGCAGCCTTCAGCATGCCATCAAGACTTAAATAGGCCAGGCTGTCGGCGGTGATGTACTTCCGGATTTCTTCGGTCGAATGGCTGGAGGCGATGAGTTCTTTTTTCGTCGGCGTATCGATCCCGTAGAAACAAGGTGACACGATCGGTGGTGAACTGATACGCATATGGACTTCTTTCGCGCCCGCGTCGCGGATCATCTTTACGATCTTGCGGCTGGTCGTCCCCCGCACCAACGAATCGTCCACCACCACGACTCGCTTGCCCTTCAACACTTCCGGCACGACGTTCAGCTTGACCTTGACGCCAAAGTGCCTGATCGACTGTTCCGGCTCGATGAACGTCCGTCCGACATAATGGTTGCGGATAAGCCCGGTCTCAAACGGCATCTTCGCCTGCTCGGCATACCCCAACGCCGCCGGCACTCCCGAATCCGGCACGGGAATGACGATATCAGCCGGCACCCACGATTCTTGTGCGAGCTGCCGCCCCAATGCCTTTCGGATGGCATAGACGGCGTTCGCGCCGAAGATGCGGCTGTCCGGCCTGGCAAAGTACACATATTCGAAGACACACATCGCGGGTTGGCTCTGCGCGAAGGGATGATAGCTCGTCACGCCCTTCTCATTGAGCACGACCAATTCACCCGGCTCGATTTCTCGCACGTACTCGGCATCCAATAAATCGAAGGCGCAGGTTTCGGACGCCACAATCCAGCTGTTACGAAATCGCCCCAGACAGAGGGGACGAAAACCATGAGGGTCGCGCGCGGCGATGATCCCGTCGTCGGTCATGACGACCACCGAAAATGCTCCGCGGACCTGGCTGAGGGCGTCGATCACGCGTGCCAACAGGGTATCGGCGCGGGAATGCGCCACCAAGTGGATGATGACTTCGCTGTCCGAGCTGGACTGGAAGATCGCCCCGTACGCTTCGAGTTCATTACGCAGCATCTGGGCGTTGATGAGATTGCCGTTGTGCGCGAGGGCCAGATTCCCGAATGCAAAGTTGACCGTCAGCGGCTGCACGTTCTTGAAGTCTTGCCCCCCTGCCGTCGAATAGCGATTATGCCCAATGGCCATCGAGCCCGGCAGTTTTTCAAGCGACAGTTTGTTGTAAATGTCCGCCACCAACCCCATGCCCTTTTGCACAAAGAACCGGTCGCCATCGGCTGAGACAATGCCGGACCCCTCCTGCCCACGGTGCTGCAACGCGTAAAGCCCAAGGTAAGTCAGATTGGCCGCCTCGGGATGGCCATAGATCCCGAAGACCGCACATTCTTCCTGGAACTTGTCTGAGGAAAGCAGTGGGAGTTCTTTACGCATAGGTGAAATTATTCGGGGCTCAACGCCCGTTCAATTGCATTGGCCCAGCGGTCCTGCAGCATCCGCACGTCGATATCAAGAGTACAACCCGCCGTCCGCTCATCGCCCTGCACGTCGATGACTAATCGATCACCGCCGACTGTCCCGATCTTCATAGCCGGGATACCGGCATCCCACGCTCGATTGAGAAACTGCTCGGCGGTATCCGCCTTGACCGAGAGCACCGCACGAGACTGGCTCTCACCGAAGAGGAGAGCGTCGCGCCGTAAGCCGTCAAGAGACAATCTTACCACAGCCCCCAGCTCCTCGTTCGGTCCAGAAATACAGCTCTCCGCCAAAGCGACGGCCAGTCCACCATCTGAACAATCATGGGCAGATCGAACGAGCCCGTCATGAATTGCGCCAAGCATGAACCGATGCAACGCCTGCTCGGCTTCAAGGTTGAGAAGCGGCGGCGAGCCTTGCTCGCGGTGGTGCAAGACTTTCACATAGTCGCTTCCGCCCAAATCCTCTCGGGTCTTTCCCAACAACACAATCGCGTCGCCGGCCTGCTTGAACCATTGAGTCATGACTCGATCGGCATCTTCGATCAGCCCTACCATTCCTAACATCGGTGTCGGATAAATCGAGAGCCCGTTTGTCTCGTTATAGAAACTGACATTGCCGCTGACGATCGGAATCTTGAAATGTTCGCAGGCGTCTTTCATGCCTTCAATAGCCAACACGAATTGCCACATGACATCCGACCGCTCGGGATTGCCGAAGTTGAGGCAATCCGTCAGCCCAATCGGCTCGGCGCCGGAACAGGCGAGATTCCTCGCCGCCTCCGCCACGGCCAGCCGAGCCCCTTCGTAAGGATGCAGCAAACAATAGCGGCTGTTGCAATCCACCGTTATGGCAACCGCCTTGTTCGTCCCCTTGATCCGCACCACCGCCGCATCGGAACCGGGCCTCACCATCGTATTCGTCCGCACCATATGATCGAATTGCTCATAGACCCAGCGCTTACTCGCAATGGTCGGCGATTGAAGCAAAGCCAGCAGCGCGGCCTTCGCATCCTTCACGTCGGGCATCGCATCGTAATTCAAATTCGTCAGCATATCCTG
>JBKJWE010000167.1:0-11980 GCA_046717045.1 Nitrospiraceae bacterium
ATGTGCGAGCATGAATCGACAGAGAACATGATAAAATCATGGGCGCCGATCGAGGATTCAACTAAAGGAGGCATCTATGCGGTATGGACGCGGATTGCGCTGCGTGGCAGTCGGGGTTGTGCTGGGAGGCCTGCTGTGGGGGGGAGCCAGTCAGGTAGCAGCCGCCGACAAGCCTGCAGACGCCAAGAGCCCCAAAGCTGTGATCAAGACGAAATTCGGCGATATGGAAATCAAGTTCTTTCCCGAGAAGGCGCCTAAGCATGTCGAGAGTTTCATCGCCTTCGCCAAGTCGGGATATTACAACGGGACGATCTTTCACCGGGTGATCCCCGGTTTCATGATTCAAGGAGGAGATCCGAATACAAAGGATCCAGGCAAGCCGGAGACCTATGGAATGGGCGGACCCAGTACCAAACTCAAGGCCGAGTTCAACGATATCCCGCATCGACGCGGGATTCTTTCGATGGCTCGCACCAACGACCCCAACAGCGCGGGTTCACAGTTCTTCGTCGTGGTGAAGGAGTCAAATTTCTTGGATGGGCAGTACACGGTATTCGGTGAAGTGGTAAAGGGTATGGACGTGGCCGACAAGATCGTCAGTCTGCCCCGCAATTCTCGTGATCTGCCGTCCGAGCGCGTGGAAATTACCATCTCGATATCAGAATAAGGAAGGCACTGTCGGCTATGGAACAGACGTACGCGATGGCGAAATCGGCGATGGTCTGCTTGGCGCTGACGGGCGCGATGTGGCTCACTGCTTGTGGAGGGAAGGCTGAGGTGAAATCCGTCGCGCCTCCACCTGATCTAGGCCCGAAGGCCATCATCAAGACCAAGTTTGGCGACATGCACGTCAAGTTCTATCCCGATCTTGCGCCCAAGCATGTGGAGAATTTCATCAAACTGGCCAAGGCCGGCTTCTACAACGGGACGATCTTCCATCGAGTGATCCCGGGGTTCATGATTCAAGGCGGCGATCCGAACACCAAAGAGTCGTTGCGCAAGGATACGTTCGGGCAAGGGGGGCCGAAGGATGAAAAGGGCAATCCCATCTTGCTCAAGGCGGAATTCAGCGAGACCCATCACAAGCGCGGCATTGTCTCGATGGCTCGCGCGGATCAGCCGGATACCGCCGGATCGCAGTTCTTCATTGTCGTGGAGTCATCCCCGTTTCTCGATCGGAAGTACACGGTATTTGGCGAGGTGACGAAGGGTTTGGGGATTGCCGATAAAATTGTGGCTTTGCCTCGCAACGATCGCGATCTGCCGAACGAACGAATTGAAATGACGATCACTATCGTCGAGTAGTGGGGTTGAGCTACTTTCTTTTCCCGATAAATTCGCGGAGTCGAGCCCGTTCGGAAGGCAAGAAGAGAATGAAACTCAGACCGAAGCTGTTCCTGTCGACCCAACGTACGATCGCCCGATCGATTCGCACCGGCGGAAGCTGATCGGGTATATGAAGCAGCAAGAGGAACTCCAGTCCTTCCGCCACATTGATATCTGATTCTGCACGACACCCTGCCGTCGAAATGTTCGTCACCTTGGCTTCGCCTTCGATCTCCTCTGAAGAAAATCCCAGTGAGCAGCGTAAATCCACCCGGCGGAATTTCCTGATCTTGTGTTCCTTCGCTTGGGTCATAATCGTCGGGTCTCTTCCTCCTGGGGCTAATGATGGTGGTGTTCGCAGCCGGGCCCATGGGTATGCGTCTCCGGCGCCGCCGCCGGCATGAATTGTTGCCCCGGCAGTACGATATGTCCTGGTTCGTGGCGTTTCGTGAGGTGACTGGCAATGTCAGGATGATAGGTCCGCACATAGCCGACGAGTCCGCCGAGGAATCGCTGCGATTGCAAATCCGATCCAGAGAACTTGGACACGAATGCGATGGCCCGATCTAACACCTCGGGGGCGGTAGAGGTATCGGCAATCTGTTGGGGGTTTTGTTTCTTGAACGCGTCATACTCTTTCTTGAGGTGTTCGGCAAAGACCGGCATTGGGGCGGCGGGAATGTGCAAGGGGCTGAGGGTACGTCGTAGTGCCTGGATCGCGGCCACGAGTTCCGCATCCTGCCCATCGCGTCGACCTTGGAAATAGGTGAACGTGACCACTTCGACCAGGTTGAACAGGGCCACGGCCTTTTCACCGCCTAGCTCACCCAGTTCGCGATAGAAGTCGCGGCGAACCGGCATGAACTGTTCCGCTAACCGTTTCTGTTGGTAGTCGCTTCCCGTTCCAAGATACGTGCAGTCGGGAGGACAAGAGACGCGGAGGATTCGATGCTCGCCGCAACAGAGCGTGCAGATGAGTCCGTTCAACGCCGGGCAGGGCCGTTTGCCTTTTCGTTGTTTGCAATAGGCGCACTGACTCATTTCTTCGTCGGTCCTTCCGCGGCCGGTTTCGGCGGAGGGGGCACAAATCCGTAATCCGCCAATGTCCGCTTTTCTTGTTTCGGTTTTCCGTCGCTGGGTGTTTCAAGGCCGTTCATTTCCGCTGCATGGGCGGACTCGTAAGGCACAAGGATCAGATTATTCGTGCGGTCGATGCTGAGGTCGCCTGGCGAAGGCAGATATTCCGCGATCACCTGAAACCGTTTGTCCCAGCTCATCCGCCAGACTTTTCCAGTTGTGGAGTCCGACACATACATGTTTCCCCAACGGTCGAAATCCACGCCGCGGAGATTGGAAAATCTGCTGGAAAAGAAGCCGTTCGAAAATAATTCCGTCACCGCGCCGTCCGGTGAAACTTCGGATATCTTGCCCTTCTCCCAGCTGACAGCGATGAGCTGGCCGGATCTTGGGTGAACGGCAAGGCCGGATGGGCCGGCTAACGCTCGATCGGATACCAGCAGGGATGCGGTGCGGGTCGAGAGATCCACTCGGTAAATCGCGTTGGCCTGTTGGTCGGAGCAGTAGAGGCGTCCTTTGCCATCAAAGGCGATGTCGTTGAGCCGCACTGGCGCAGTCATTCCCTTTGGAGTCTGGATCGGAATGGCGAGGACGGGTTTGCCGGTCAGGCTGTCGAATCCTCGGATCGTATCGAGATCTGCCACGTACAGAATATTGTCGACGAAGGCCAGGCCTTTGGGCGCATGGAGCGTCGTCTCGCCGTTCCCGCCCTGGATGAACTTCAGGTCGATCACTTTGCCGTTCGCGTCGAGTTTGGTGATGAACCCGTTGTTGTCGGCGGCTTGCGGTTCGCCGTTGATACTGGAGATGTAGTAACTCTTGCCGATCTGGTCGCTGATAAAACTATAGGGCGATTGGAGTTCGGTGACCGTGATCTGTGCTTCGGCTGAGTTCACCATGCCGGTCGCGAAGCTCACGAAGAGACAGGTGACGAAGAAGCCCATGTAGCGGGTGGAGAGGAATGTCACAGGGAAAACTCTGAGTCAGCGCTGGGTGACGGTCGACGTCGTTGCTTGAGGCATCGTAGCCGCCGGGCGAAGAACCTGTCAAGAAAAGCTGGTTCCCTCTCCACTCCGGGTCGGGCGTTGACTTGCATAAAAATGCCCTGTTATCGTGCGCTGGTTTTCCGGAGAGTGACGAGCCTATAAATTAGGAGGAAGTCCCGTGGCGGCACGATTGATCGATGGAAAAGCGTTGGCCCAACAAGTCCGTGAGCGCTTGGCAACAGAGTCTGCTGAGCTGCTGGCGAAGAAAGGGATCAAGCCAGGTTTGGCGACGATCTTGGTCGGCGATGATCCGGCCTCGCATCTCTATGTGAAAAACAAACAAAAGGCCTGCGAGCAAGCCGGGATCTTCATCGACGATCACAAGCTTTCCGGGAGCACGACGCAGGCCGAGTTACTGGCATTGATCGACAAAGTGAATGCCGACCCCAAGATCCACGGAATTCTCGTCCAACTGCCGCTGCCGAAACAGATCGATAGTAAAGTGATCCTTGACGCGGTCTCACCGCACAAGGATGCGGATGGGTTTCATCCATACAACTTCGGCCGTTTGGTCGAAGGCCATCCGGTGTTCGAAGCCTGCACGCCGAAGGGTGTGATCAAGATGATCGAATCTACCGGTGTGAGCATCGAAGGGAAACGGGCCGTTGTGCTCGGACGAAGCAATATTGTCGGGAAGCCGCTGGCGCTGATGCTGCTCCAGCGGAACGCGACCGTCACGATTTGCCATTCGAAAACGAAAGACTTGCCGGCTGTGTGCCGTGAAGCGGACATCCTCCTGGTGGCCATCGGGAAGGCAAAGTTCGTGACGGCCGATATGGTAAGAGACGGCGCCCTGGTCATCGACGTAGGGACAAATCGGTTGCCGGACGGCAAACTGGCCGGCGATGTGGACTTCGAGCCGGTGAGCCAGAAAGCCGGTTGGATTAGTCCGGTGCCGGGCGGCGTGGGACCGATGACGATCGCGATGCTGCTGGAGAACACGGTGGAATCGGCGAGGAGAATGGCAGAGAAGCGGTAAGAATGATACAAGAGAACCAAGCGTACCAGGTGTGAGAGACATATGAGCAAAGAGCCACGACGTTTAAGAGAAGTGCTCGATCAGGGACAGTTTGCAGTCACGGTCGAGTACAACCCGCCGAAGGGCACGAACATCGCCGGCGTCTTGGACAATGCCAAGCAGTTGGTCGGACGTGTTCATGGGGTGAATGTGACGGACAATACGGCGGCAGTCGTTCGGGCTGGGTCGTTGCCGGTGTGTCGTCTGTTGTATGAACTGGGTCACGATCCGGTCATGCAGATGACCTGTCGTGATCGCAATCGCATCGCCATGCAATCGGATCTCCTTGGGGCTTCGATGCTGGGGATCAGAAACATTCTTTGCCTTACGGGCGATTATCCCACGGTCGGCGATCATAAAGAGGCGAAACCTGTCTACGATTTGGATTCGGTTCAAGTGATGCAGCTCGTACAGGGGTTGAACAACGGGAAAGACATGGTAGGGAACAAGCTGGACGGGTCGACGCTGTTCAATATCGGTGCGGCTGTCACGCCGGAAGCCGATCCGATCGGACCCATGCTGGCCAAGTTTGAAGTAAAGGTGAAGGCCGGCGCGCAGTTTTTTCAGACTCAGGCGATCTACAATTCCGGCCAGTTCGTGGGTTTCATGAAAGCGGTTCGTCCGTTCAAGGTCAAGGTGCTGGCGGGTATTCTGGTCCTGCGCAACGCGAAGATGGCCGAATTCATGAACGCCAATATTCCCGGGGTGTCCGTCCCACAAGAGATGATCGAGGAACTCCGTCAAGCGGGCGACAAACAGGCCGAGGATGTCGGTGTGGAGATTGCGGTGCGGACGATCAAAGCGGTGCAGCCGCATTGCGACGGCGTGCATATCATGGCGATCAAGGCGACGCACCGGCTGTCTGAAATCATCACAAAGGCGCAAGTCGGCTGATGACTATTCCCGAGTTTCGGCAACTCAAACGCGAGAGGAAAAAGCTCATCGTGGTCACGGCCTACGATGCGCTGTTCACCCGTGTTGTCGAGCAAGCGGGGATCGAAGCGATACTGGTCGGCGATTCGCTTGGAGTGGTCGTGCAAGGAAAGCCGAATACGCTGTCGGTCACGATGGAGGACATGCTGTACCACACGAAGCTCGTGGCCGGCGCCGCGCAACGCGCGTTGGTGATCGGCGATATGCCGTTCATGTCGTATCAAACCAGTCAGGACGAAGCGGTTCGCAATGCCGGGCGCTTTCTCCAGGCGGGCGCCCAGGCCGTAAAGCTGGAAGGTGGGGCGGTGGTAGTCGACCGAGTGGCCGCGATGACTGGGATTGGTGTTCCCGTGATGGGCCATCTCGGGATGACTCCACAATCGGTCCACCAATATGGCGGCTACAAGGTGCAGGGCAAGACCAAGGATCAAACACAGGTCCTAATAGAGGATGCCAAGGCCCTCGAAGCCGCGGGTGCCTTTGCCATCGTATTAGAAGCGATTCCCGCAGCATTAGCCAAGACGATTACCGACCAGCTGACGATTCCCACAATTGGGATCGGCGCCGGTCCCCATTGTGACGGGCAAATCCTGGTGCTGTATGACTTACTGGGCCTCTTTGACGAGTTCGTTCCCAAGTTCGTGAAGCCGTACGCCCACCTCAAGGCCGATGCCCTACAAGCGCTGAGACGCTATAAAGAAGAAGTGGAACAGGGCAAGTTCCCGAGCGACCACGAAAGCTACCACTAGCGAGTATTCCTTCCCCTTGTTTCATGAGCACGTTCGGGCAAGAGCATGCATGCGACGCGCATGGCTCATGTTCTCTCGCCGAAGAAGGGGAATTGGAAGACAGTTCAGAGCGGATTGGGTACAGTGTAATCATTGTTGCAGCGATGGGTTAGCGTGAGGCAAGGAGCCAACGGGCATAGTGCAGAGGATATGGCATGGAATGGATTGAGTGGCTGTTGAGTCGAGAGGTCCGGCAGTTCGTTCTCGATCACGACTTATTTTTCTTCTTGTTGTTCCTTGCGAGAGCGCTCGCGTTCACCGGATTGGAATTGATCGTCCCGGCGCGGAACATATCGTACCGCCCAGTTTTTTTCTACGATCTCATTGGCTGCACCCTCGTGGGCTTTGTGCTAGTTCCGGCAGCACAATTCCTGAGCCATCGTATCGCCATTCATGCCTATGTGCCGGAAGTCATTTTGGCCCTCCCCGTAGGCATACGATTCATACTCTATTATGTGGTCGGCGATTTCGGCGCGTATTGGATGCATCGTCTCGTGCATACTGACCCTCTGTGGCGCATTCACAAGTGGCATCACTCACCTACCACGATGTACTGGCTTGCCGGCTACAGGGCCTCACTTCCTCAGCAAACACTCTTCAATCTTCCATGGATTTTCGCCTACCCATTGTTTGACTTGTCACCTTGGTGGATCTGGTTGGCTGTATTCACCTCTCATATGGTGCTCAACGATTGGATGCACATGAATGTGTCGTGGCGGTCACATTGGCTCGAATGGATTCTGGTCACACCGCGATCCCATCACATTCACCACAGCGAAAGTCCCATTCATTACAAGGCGAATCTCGGCGTGACTTTCTCCCTTTGGGACCGATTATTCGGGACCTTTGTGGATCCAGAGACGGTTAACACGCCGCTGTCGTTTGGGATTGGCGAAAAGGTCCCCCTCGTGCGTCTTGTGGCAGGGGTCTAGCAGCTGGATTGCAGGGCTAGAGTCTCCGCACGGCATCCACGCAGTCCACTTGAAAGACTTGTCGGTCGTCCAGCCTGACTGCCGTCAACTGTCTTCCCCACACACAGCCGCTATCGATGGCGAGCACGTTCGTTTCAACCAGCAAACCCAGCGCGGCCCAGTGACCGAAAATGACGGTATGGTCGGCGTTCCTCCGAGCCGGGATGCGAAACCAGGGTTGATAACCCGCAGGGGCCTGATCGGGGTGGCCGGAGAAGGCCGACGGCACGCCGGTCGGTGTACAGGTTCGGAGACGAGTCAATGCACGAGTGGTGGCAACGAGCCGCTCAGTTCCACTGATTGCCGCATGCCAATTTGGGACGGTTCCATGGAACAGGGTCTGGAGAAAAGCCTTGCACCCGGAGCCCACGAGTGCTGATTCTACTTCACGCGCGCAACTCGCGGCTTCATCGATCGTCCATTGCGGAAGGAGCCCGGCGTGGATCATAAAGCATGCGCCGGATCGTTGATGAAGCGGTTGGCGTCGGAGCCAGTGGATCAGTTCGTCACGGTCCTCTGCTGCCAAGACCTCCTGAATGGTGTCTTTGGGCCGCAAGGCAACAATCTCGTCCGCCGCGGCCAGCAGAAACAAGTCATGATTGCCCAATACGACATGTGCGGCCGCGCCGAGGCCCTTGATGTAACGCAGGACATCAAGGGAGCGGGGGCCTCGATTGACAAGGTCGCCGGCGAACCAAAGGTGATCCCGTTGAGAGTCGAACTGAATGGAGTGAACGAGTCGTTCAAGGGATGCGAAACAACCTTGTACGTCGCCGATTGCGTAGGTAGCCATGAACAAGCTGGGGACGGGTCGAGGCGTCTCGTGATCGATCACGAACTAGGGGTAGCGTGCTTCAATCTTACTGGACAAACCGCCGCGTGCCGTAAAGGTCCCGGTTACCCGAGCCCACACAGGTCGGCAGGCGGCCACGGCATCCTGCAAAATTCGGTTCACCGAATTTTCATAGAAAATGCCGAGATCCCGGTAGGCGTGGATATACATCTTCAAGGATTTTAACTCCAAGCATGCTTTGTCCGGCATGTAGTGGAGAGTAATCGTCCCAAAATCCGGTAGGCCTGTCTTGGGGCAGATCGCGGTGTATTCCGGAATTTCAATGGTAATCTCGTAGCCTTTATATTGGTTCGGGAACGTTTCAATATCAGGCAGGGGGGCGGTAATCCCGCTCGTGGCATGCTGCTCGTTATATCCCGACGTCGTGATCCGTAGTTTTTTGCGTACCCCCTTACCCTTCACCCTTGCACCCTCTCTGGTTGATTCGATTTGTCTGGTTTGTTTGGTTGAACGAGATAACCAGGCAAACGAAACAAACCCACTAGACGAGTATCGTCGCTAGACTTGTTTCATCCACTCGGTTTGACCGATTTTCTCTAACTCAATGAACAGCGACACCCAGGGGCATGTCATCTCCGGATAGACCTCGCAGAGCCCTCCCTTCCGAACGCCGCCGCAGGGGCCATGGCTCATGAACTTCGGGCATTCAGCCTTGAGAGAATTGTCCGGGATGGGAGGGCGTTTATGAACCCCACCTACATGGGCGTTCCCTTCGTCCTCACCTGGAATAATCACACGCAGTGCCATGTTGATAGTGTAGACAGATTTCCGCTAATGGGCAATCGGAGAATGATTCGGGCGCGCGCCCTTGGACAAGATACCGGAATATTTGGGGCGAATGGCCTATTGCCGAAGGATCGGCTAGGCCTTCTTTCGGTAGTGGTGGGCCTTCTGAGAAGTTGCGTTGAATATCAGGAAGTTATACAATTTCCCTGCGTTGAAGCTAGGTCGAGGACTTGGCGGCTTTATCAATTGACAGTCTTTTTCCAGCTTTGCTAGGATGGCCGCGAAATTGTTTGGTGTGAGGTTTGGCGGTCTCCGTGTTTCCATCCTCGACTTCCTGTTTGATACGCACATCACGTTCTTTGGTGAATTTCAGGCTGACGCGGTCGTTGCAACGAGTGAGGGAGGTGCCCAATGAGTCTTGATTATGTGAAGTTTTCCAACGGATTTGAGAAGTTCATGCCGAAGGAATACCGGGACATGGTGGAACATGGCCCCTTCGGAAAGAAGACCTCTGTTTCTCAGATGGGAAGCTTCAAGGAAATTCTCGAAGAGCATCCGATGTGCGCAGGCTGCGCGATGACCCTGTTCATTCGCCTGGCCATGATTGCATTCCCGAATCCGGAAGACACGATTACGGTGGGCACCGCCGGCTGCGGACGGTTGGCGATTTCGCAGGCTGCGATCCCCTTTGTGTACGGAAATTACGGTGACCAGAACGGCGTGGCGAGCGGACTGTCGCGCGGCCTGCGCCTCCGGTTCGGAGACAAGCCGAAGGATGTGGTTGTGATGGCGGGAGACGGCGGCATGGCCGACATCGGATTCTCCGTGACGCTGCATTCCTGGTTCCGTCGGGAGAAGTTTACGACAATCATGTTGGACAATGAAGTGTACGGTAACACCGGCGGTCAAGAGAGCGGGATGACGAACCGTGGCGCCGTGTTGAAGATGGCGCCGTTGGGCAAGAAGTTCGACAAGATGGATATGGTGCAGATGGCGAAGGTCGCCGGCTGCGCCTACGTGGCGACGGTGGTGCCGAACAACCCGCGTCGCGTCGAGAGCGTCATCAAGAAAGCCGTGTTGATCGCCCGCGAAGTCGGCCCTACCTACATCCAAGCCTACACCTCCTGCAACATCGAGTACGCGATTCCGACCGACAAGGTGATGGAAGACGCCAAGAACGTCGAGAACGATCGCTATCAATTTACTGAGTACGTTACCGACGAAGCCAAACAGTACCTCACCGAGCGGTATGGGTATAAGGAATATCTCCCCAAGCCCGCTGCACCGGCTGCCGCGATTCAAAACAAGTCCTAAGCCGAGGTCAAGAAGGAGGATCGCCCATGGCAACACGATTCAACATTCGGATGGCAGGAGTCGGCGGACAGGGTGTCGTGACGGGATCGCACATCCTCAGCACGGCGGTCATCAACGCCGGTGGCGAGAGCACGATCGTGCCGTTCTACGGATCGGAAAAACGGATGGCGCCGGTCGAGAGTTACGTGCGCGTCTCCGATGAACCGATCTACGAGATCGGAGAGATCACATTCCCGCACATCATCATCATCTTCCATCCGCAGGTCATCACCCACGGCAAGTCCTACACGATGCCGTTCTACTTCGGGCTGAAGGAAGATGGGATCGCGTTGATCAACAATGACGGGCCGATGAAGTTGCACAAGGATCAGGCGCGCGAACTTGAAGAGCGGCGCGCGAAGCTCTACTACTTCCCGGCGACGAAGATTTCCCTCGAAGTGGCGGGGATGGACCTCGCGACGAACATGGCGTTGATGGGCTGTATCGGAGCCATTACAGGCCTGACCTCGATCGAGGGGTTAGAGCAGGCGGTGAAGGATCGGTTTCTGGGAAAGGGTTTCGTCGTTTCCGGAGGAACGGCGGCGTTGGACAGTGTCGTCGAGAGAAAGTTCAAGAAGAAGCAGGATTTAATTGATAAGAACGTGGCGGTCATTCGTGCGGGCTGGAACTACGCAGTCGATAATAAGTGGTCCTCGCCGAAGGTGACGCGTTCGGAATCGCCGGCAGCAGCGGCTGCCACGGCGTAGTGCGTCTTAGCACAAGGAGTCCCCATGTATCTCGTTGCCGATATCAGCGTTGAAATTTGTGCAGCCAAAAGTTGCAAGCTCTGCACGCAGTATTGCCCTGAGGCCAATACCATCCAATACAGCGATGAGATGGGGAAAGACCAAGGCTTCAAATATGGGTCCGCCTATGTAGCGGTGGATCGCTGCAAGGGCTGTGCGCAGTGCGTTTGGGTCTGCGACAACATGGCGAAGAATAATGCCATCAAGATGATCATGATCGATCAACTGCCGAAAGCGGCGCTGACCGATAACATTACCTACGGCGAAAAGAGCACCACGGCGGTTCTGGCGAGTCCGATGGTCGGGTAGGAGAGGAAACGAATGGCAACAACGCAAGATACGAGAGAGCGGATTATCGTTCCAGGGCCTGCCGGGTTCCATCCTCCTTCAGCCGCACAGTTAGGCGTCTCACTTCCTGAGCCGGGCCAAGGCCTCTTCTACGGGTTGCTCGAACCGAACGAAGAAAAAGTCATCGAGGAGATGGCGCGGAAGATGCTCACCAGCCCGAACGCCACCATCTTCCCGGGACCATTGCTCTTGTGGGCTTGGAACGATCACGCGGTGGAAAAGGCGAAGGCCACGCTGGAAGTCGCCGCGCAGATCCCCGATGTCATGATTATCCCCATGCCGGACTACCGGCCTAAATATCCGAAGATCGATCCGGAAGAAGTCATCAATCCCAACCATCCGAATCTCACGATTTGGGGCAATAAGATCGAAGCCTGCGTCTTCATCGGCGTGCATTGCCACTACGCGAACCTGACGCTCAAGATGATCCGGGCCGGCACGAATTGCTGCACGATGGCCGTTTGCGCGGAGCAGGGTCATGAAGACGCGATGCTCACCATCCGCGATTCCGATACCCTCAAGATCAGGCGCGTGGCGCAGATATTCAAGAAAGTCCGTGAAGAAATGGGCATCAAGTTGCCGGCCAATGGTGAAAACGTTCGGTTTACCGGCACGCAGGCCAAGGTGCACGGCGGGAAGACTCACACCAATCCGATGACGTTTGCTCCGTCGCCGGCCGGGACGGGCAGCGCCGCCATGTTTGGACACAGTGCCGAGCAGATGAAGCGGGAAGGATAAGGCCGAGCGGAGACGCTCGATTTAGCCAAGAGGTGCAATCATGAGCGAAGCGTTGGA
>JBKJWE010000168.1:0-2991 GCA_046717045.1 Nitrospiraceae bacterium
GGCCAACTTGTCTCCTCGCCGGAGGTCATGACGCCGACGGAAGAACGACGGGTCGGAATGGTCTTTCAGGAGTACGCGCTGTTCCCTCACCTGCGCGTCCAGGACAATATTGCGTTCGGACTCCGCCACCTCACGCGCCGCGAACGCAAAGCCCGCGTCCAGGACATGCTCAAACTCGTCGGCCTTGAAGGATTCGACCGCCGTTACCCGCACGAATTGTCCGGAGGCCAGCAGCAACGCGTCGCGCTGGCGCGCGCGCTGGTGCAACACCCGATCGTCTTGCTGCTGGATGAGCCCTTCAGCAACTTAGACCCCGACATGGCGGGGCGGATGCGCCAAGAACTCCACGATCTATTGCGCAGAACGAAAACCACAACGGTACTCGTCACCCACGACCATGACGAAGCATTTGCGATGGCCGATCGCATTGCCGTCCTCAACCAAGGGTGCATGGAGCAATTCGACACGCCGGAGATGATTTATCACATGCCTGCCACGCCCTTTGTAGCGGACTTCGTCGGCCAGGCGGACTTTATCCTTGGCACCGTCTCGGACGGCATGGTCTTCACCGAATTGGGTGAGTTTCCCAACACACTCGAGTGCGGGGATGGGACGGAAGTCGTCGTGATGATCCGCCCGGACGATATTCACCTCGTTCCGACGAAGGGTGCAACGTCACGAGTCCTCTCCCGGCAGTTCCGCGGCTCAGAGAATCTGTACGCCGTGGGCCTTCCGTCAGGCCAAATCGTCCATAGCAGTCAAGGATCGACGAGCGTGTATCAGGAAGGCACCGCCGTAGAACTGCGCGTCCTCGCCTCCCATACCGTGCTGTTTCAGCTCCCCAAGGCCATCAAGTAGTGGCGGAACGGGTCCAATATCACGCCTGCTGCAGGATGGTCAAAAGGTCGCTGGCAAGCCTACAGCGGGTGATGGGGCGAATCGGACCCTGGGCCGTACGGTGAGAGCCCCTGAACGACGCGAGAACGAAGCTAGCGGCCTTTTTCAGCATCCTGAGCAGCATTGACAGCCCGTTTCCCCTTCTGGCAGCATGAACGGACCTGTACGATGGTTCCAATCCCGCCAACACTGTCGCACCATCTCCAGGCATCGAAGGAGTCTTAGATGGACGCGTTGAAAAACGCAGTCGATTACGGAGTGATCGGCCTGTTATTGATCCTGAGTGTCTGGTGCGTCGCCGTGGCCGTCGAGCGATGGCTCTTTTATCGTCGTGTCAACCTCGGCCAGTATTCCTCTGCTCAGGTGGTGGAAATAACTTTGACGCGTCGGCTGGTCATCATCGGCACCGTGGCAGCCAATGCTCCCTACATCGGTCTCCTCGGAACCGTGCTGGGCATCATGTTGACTTTCCATACGATGGGGACATCCGGCACCATGGCGGTCAACACGATCATGATCGGGCTCAGCCTGGCACTCAAAGCCACGGCGGGCGGCCTCCTCGTGGCAATTCCCTGTGTGGTCATGAACAACGTGCTGCGCAGAAAGATCGCCGAACTCCTGACCCAATACAAGGTCGAGCATGGATCGCGAGGTTAATCAGATCAACGTGATCCCGCTGGTCGACGTCATGCTGGTCTTGCTCGTTATCGTGTTGACCACTGCGACGTTCATTAGCAGCGGCCAGATTCCGGTGAATTTGGCGAAAGCCAAAGAAGTCGGTGATCGCAAGGACGTGCCGATCGTCATTACCTTGAATGCGGAAGGCAGCTTATTCCTGAACGATAAGCCGCTCCCCGACGGCGGGTTGAAAACGGCGCTCACATTGCAACCACGGGAATCGGCAGTCGTCGTGCGAGCGGACAAAGTCACCCTTCTGGAACGATTTGTCTCGTTGGTCGATGAAGTGCGAGGCCTGGGTTTTCAACAAGTCAGCCTTGAGGTCATCAGACTATGACGCCAGCGAATTTTGACGGACCCTATGCGCACACCGCAGGCTGGCTGGTATCGTTCGCCCTCCATGGCAGCGTCATCCTCGGAGCCTTCATGTTCGTGCAGCAGGTACAGCTGGCTCCGCAGCTGACCCCGTTCAAGTGGAACGTTGCGATGGTGACACCGGAGCGCCCATCCGCCACTCCCCTTTTACCTTCCCCTGTCGCAAGTCCTCCCTTATCGCGAGTGCGATCTACGCCCGTACCCACATCAACCACAACGCCAGTGGTGCAGCCACAATCACCCAAGGCTATCACGCAGATCATGGCACCCACACCAGCGACAAAACCGAGCGAGACGACTCAATTGCAAACTGTGTTACCTCTACTCCAGAAACCAACGGAGCCGATTGTGATGGAACAGGTCCAGACTCGACCCATAGAACATGCTCGGTCGCCAGCCCGCACCGAGCCTGCGCCGACAGCCCGACAGATAGAACGGATAGGAAATCCCGAGAGCGCACATTCGATTCCAGAGCAACCAATGCCGGTCACAAGTACGACACCACCGCCAACCCCCGTTCATGAGCCGACAGCGCCACCGGTCGCTTCGGCGAATCCAACAGCGGCGTCAACTCCGTCCATTGATTCCTCCCCGTCGGTCTCTACTCCATCCACTCAGGTCGCCTCGCTCGCCGCTCCCACATCCCACGCTCCGATCAAAACGGACTATGGATGGCTTTCGGAAACAATCCTGCGACGAGTCGAAGAAGTGAAGCGCTACCCGGCTGAGGCGAGATTGGATCGTGCTGAAGGGAAAGTCGTGCTGAAAGCGGCCATCCGTGACGATGGATCGGTCGACGATGTGGAGGTCTTTCAGAGTTCAGGGTATCGGAGCTTGGATCATGCTGCCGTAGAGCTGATGAAACAGGCCGCGCCTTTTCACCTGCCCCACCCCCTGGGCAAATCGAAAGTCACAGTGAAAATCCCGATGAGCTATCGGCTGGACCGATAGCCGAGACACCACCACCTAGTTTCGACATTCCTGCTGTTGCCACTCACGAAGCACTTCCTGCCGATCGAAAATCAGCACATAGGCCCGGCA
>JBKJWE010000169.1:0-3982 GCA_046717045.1 Nitrospiraceae bacterium
GAAATCGATCGCTTCCTGTTTGGTAAATTCCCGCCTTGTGATGGTGAGGTTGCGCTTGATGATCTCCCCTGCGCGCGCCTCAATCTTCTCTAAGTCCTCCGGGGTAAACGGGCGATCGAAGGCGAAATCGTAGAAGAAGCTGTCCTCGAGCGCTGGACCGATCGTGAGCTGGGCGGTAGGGAAAAGCTCCTTCACCGCTTGCGCCATGATGTGAGTACTGCTATGGCGGTAGACGTCGCGGCCCTCTGCGGTATCGAATTTGAGGGGTTCAACTGCGGCGTCTTGGGACAAGGGTTTAGACAGATCAACCACCTGCCCATTCACCCTCGCCGCAAGGATTCCGGGATCGAGAGCTCCATGGGCTGCCGTCAAAACGGCTCCGACCGTTTGACCAATCGGCACCTCCCGGTCGACTCCATCTTTCAATGTAATTTTCATCAGTTGCGTGATTCGATCAAGCACTAGAAATAACAAAGGCACCCCACCTCTCCGAGAGGCAAGCGGATGCCCTCAGTCTTCATGGTAGGCGCGGACGGTCTTGAACCGTCGACCTCTACCGTGTCAAGGTAGCGCTCTCCCCCTGAGCTACGCGCCTATCGTCAGGCTGGGCATGATAATAGAGCCCCGCCCAAGCTGTCAAGAAATGCAAAAGAGGAGGGGACGTGTCCCTCATGGGGCACGCCGCCTCCCCTTCTGCTAGATCAAACCGCCTTTTCGTCCGTCTGCACCTACCTGACGGCAGACTTCAGAACTTTGCCGGCCGAGAACTTCGGAACTTTCGCCGCGGGAATCCGCAGCGTTTCCCCGGTCCTTGGGTTGCGACCAAGCCGGGCTTTCCGCTTGGCGACCGTAAAGGTGCCGAAGTTCACCAACGAGACCCGCTGGCCCTTCTTTAAAGACGTCGTCACCGCTCCGGTAAAGGCCTGCAGCGCGGTTCCTGCTGCCACCTTAGTGATTCCGGCGGAGGCCGCCATCTTCGCAATCAATTCTTCTTTCGTCATCGTGTCCCTCCTGTTTATGGGTTGAACTCGCGATCCTTGCCACCAACGCTCTGCGCCCTCGGCGTCACTTCTTCGATTGACTCAGTCAGACGTCTCGTGTGCGCGCGCTCCGAGTTCGCTTGACGGGGATATGTAAATCTTGAATCTTTTTCCTGAGCGTATTCCGGTTCAAGCCCAACAACTCCGCGGCTTGAATCTGATTGCCTTTCGTCTCCTGCAGGGCTCTTGTGATCAACGGTCGTTCGATAGCCGTAATCAACATGGGATGGAGATTGCGTCCCGAACCGTTTCGCATACCTTTTACGAAGTCTCCCATCTTCCATTCGATATAATCGTCCAGCGAGAACGCGCTAGAGCCGTTGGTGCCCGCGGCCTTGAGCCTTCCCATGGCCTGCATGAATTTGGACGCGCGCTTGAGAACGGTTCGCGAACCGGTAATCACGAGCGTATGTGAGAGGTCCATGTTGCCGGGGATGGTGGCGGTCCCGCCAGATGAGCCTGTCTTCGATTCGACGATGACCGCATCGAACGTTTTCCGCGCAGTCTCTTTCGTCAGCGATGTGGCGTCTTTCGCAGTGGTTACCGACGCGTCTTTGAAGGTGTGCCTGAACTGACTCTGAAGATCTGAATCGCCGCTGAGAAGTAAAATGGTGAATACAGATGAAGAAAGCGACATGAAGAACCCACGCGAAGAGAAGCGGGGCGGATTATTGCCCAGAGCCGATTTGATGTCAACGACGAAATGACGCGCGAAAAATATTTCTTTGATGCCCGTAGAAAATTTACAGGCATAGCGTGATGGACCACGAACACGCTCCCACTCGGTGGGTTCAGGCTGCGTCCGGGAAAAGTCGACCGTATGAATTGACGACGACGGTCGGACACACATTTGTGGTTCATCATGATCGACGTTTTACATACGTCGGCTGGTGGTCGCTATAACCGCATGACAACTTCAGAGTCCAAGCCGTTCGACCCGACTTGCTCGTTTGCGTCACAGGAGAGCACTTTTAGTCTTCTTCTATATCCAGCCCGGGATCCAACCTCTCTTGACAGTTGCCTCCAAAAGGGAGTATGAATGAGGATCATTTTTGAATTCCGACCGGAATACTCATATATGAAAGTTTCTCTCAGGGCAACCTATGGAATCATGGCGGCTGTCGATCTGGCCATGCAGACTGGAACGGCTCCAGTACAGGCCAAGTCGATTGCCCGGCGGCAGGCGATTCCGTCTCGCTTTCTGGAGCAGGTGCTCCACGCGATGAAAAAGGCAGGCCTGGTAACGAGCCAGCGAGGCGCCCAAGGTGGCTATGTTCTCTCGAGGAAACCATCGGAGGTTTCGGTCGTTGAAATTCTCGAAGCCCTCGATGGCCCTCTTTTGCCACTAGCACAGAACGGAAGAAGTCAGCCCAGACGGACGTCGAAACCGGAACTCCTCCTGGGCAAGGTGTGGGAACAGGTTCATCAGGCCGAACGTCACATCCTCGAAGCGGTGACGGTTGAAGAACTCGCAGGACAGCAGCGCATTCTTGAGCAACAGCGAACACTGATGTATCACATTTGATTTTCGAGACTGAATAACCAACGAGGGTCGCCATGAGCAGCGCGCAGCAGACGAAAACTCCTCCCGTCGTCACCTGCCCGATTCCTCCGGCTATCCTGGAGGAAATCGAAACGTTCGAAGCTGAAGCCACTCGCCTTTCGGCTGGAGCCATTTCCGACGATCTGTTTCGGCCCTTCCGCCTCCAATATGGAATCTATGGCCAGCGTCAGGGCGGCGTGCAGATGGTTCGGATCAAGATTCCCTTTGGCGGCATCACCGCTAATCAGCTTCGTCGTGTGGCTGAGATCGCTGATCGACATGCCACAGGCGTGGGTCACGTTACGACGCGCCAGGATATCCAATTGCATTTTGTCGAGCTGAAGAACGTACCGACGATCATGCGGGGATTGGCGGAAGTCGGGCTCACGACCAGAGAGGCCTGCGCCAATACTGTTCGGAACGTCACTGCCTGCCATTTGGCGGGGGTGTGCCAAGGCGAAGTCTTCGATGTGACGCCTTACGCAAAAACCGTCGCGCTGCATCTTCTGCGCAATCCCTTGAACCAAAGCTTGCCACGCAAGTTCAAGATTGCTTTCTCCGGCTGTAAGAAGGACTGTGCGCTGACGCCAATCCATGATGTGGGGCTCTTGGCAGCGAAGCGGGCCGACGGTGTGATCGGATTCAAGATGGTTGCTGGTGGTGGACTTGGCTCTGCGCCGCGGATCGCCCAAGTGTTGCGAGAGTTCACGCCGATGGACGAGCTGATTCCGAGCATCGAAGCCGTTATCAAAGTATTCGATACGCTTGGCAACCGGAAGAATCGCAACAAGGCGCGCCTGAAGTTCGTGATCGAGAAGCTGGGATTCGAGGAATTCAAGCGGCGCTGGGAAGGGGCCTATGTCGCGATGGGCTACGACCATCCTGACCACGAGCCCATCAAGCTGCTTCAACACCAGGATGACCCCACTCCCCTTATTATGCCGAGTCGCAATGGCCACCAGAACGGTTCCACGAATGGGAACGGCGCCGCGCCCATCGGCCAGGAAACACCCTTTCAGATGTGGAAACGGACCAACGTAGTCCAGCAGAGGCAGGATGGCTACGTGGCAGCGGTGATCAAGCTCTTCATGGGCGACCTCACGGCAGAGCAGATGCTCGTGGTTGCGGACTTGGCCGATCGATACTCCAATGGCAACATTCGGACGACGATCAACCAGAACGTGATCATCCGCTGGATTCCGAAAGGAGAGATCGAAGCGCTCTACGAGGAATTGGCCTCGCAGGGCCTTTCCGATCCAGGCGCCGAATTGGTGGAAGACATCATCGCCTGTCCCGGGACCGACACCTGCGGCTTGGGCATTACCTCTTCAAAGGGCTTGGCGCGGGCGCTGGCCGAAGTGTTTCCTGCTGGACGGGTGGCGAGCGATCTGAGCGACGT
>JBKJWE010000170.1:0-6704 GCA_046717045.1 Nitrospiraceae bacterium
CCGGAGAAACGCTCAGGTGCGTGACCTGCGGGGTGGCGACCGGCGACGACAACAACTGCGCGGCGAGGCGCCGGTCTGGATAAATCTGATAGTCGGGAAAGCGGGCTTGATCTTTCGGAGATAGACGGGGCCCCTTGCTTTGTCGTGCGAGCACGTCGCCGTCGGAACTTGTCACGACCACGTACACGTCGTCCTCGACTGCGAGCAAGCCATCGACGAAGTTTCGGAGCACGGTCCGATCTTCGGCCACGAGACCTCCATACCGGAAGTGCTCGTTCCGGACCACGCTCGTCAGCAAGATCGACCCCAGTTCATGAAGGCTCTCGACCATCTCCTCCCGCCGTTTCTCGACCAGGTACCAGCTTAAGGTGGAGCAGGTGATGACTAAGATCAGGCTGAAGAAGATCACAAATTTTGTCCGTAGGCTGACGAACCGGGCGCGCGCGGGGAGGGCGGCGGCGCCGGCTGGGCGCGGCGGCTCAGGCATCGGACGGGGCGCTGTGCGGTCAGTAGGTATCATCAATCACGCTGTTCAGCTCTTTCGGAATCTCAAGACCGAGGAAACGCGCGGTTTTCAGATTCACGGACACTCTGGCGCGCTCCATCGGAACCGGGTTGAGCGGCATCGGTTTCTCCCCGTTGAGAAGACGCTTGGCGACCAGACCGGTTTGGCGGCCGATCTCGCTGTAGTTTGCAGAGAAGCTCAGGAAAGCGCCCAGGCGCGTAAACTCCGGAGAGAATCCAATGACGGGTACGTGCCGTGCCAAGGCCGATTCAAGGATAAACTGAATCGACTCGTTTGTCAGGACGGTGGAGTCGGGTACCAGCCAGAGGGCGTCGACCGTCGAAAGCAGCGCCTTCAGCTGCTCCGGGACCTCTTTCTCGCTGTCGACCGGAAAGCCCTGGATGTGGAAGCCATGCGCGGTCGCGAGCGCGCTCGTCTCTTTGAGACGCGACGCGGTCTTGCTGGGATCGTAGAGCATCCCCAATCGGCGCGCGGTCGGGAGAAACGACCGGAGCATCTGCAGCTGTCGGTCAACCGGCAATTCCATGGTGGTGCCCGCCATGTTGGCACCGGTGAGCTTATGTTTCAAGGGATCGAGGATCATCATGTGCACGATGGGGATGTCCACGATCTCGACTTTGGCGGCGAGTGCCGCTTTCAGGCCGACAGCCACCACCATCATCACGTCCGACGCTCGGATCTTCCTGGCAAGTTTTTTCCCGAGCTCCAGATCCCCGCGAAGATCATATTCCGTGTAGATGGCGCCGGAAGGGCCGGCGGCCTTGAATCCCTCGATGGCTTGATTGTAGGCGGCGATGTCGGACGACTTGAGGATCGCAATGTCTGCGGCGATGGCCGTGGAGACGACCTGGAGGCCGAACGTCAGCAGACAGAGGAGTCCGCAGACGGCGGCGCCGACCGGACCGATCGGTGCCCGTGCGACTCTGTTCTGTCGATTACCGTTGCGCATAGCGTCTGGGTGTCATCGAGTCCCTCGTTTACGTATGCGGCGGAATGCCTTCGTGAACCGTTCCCAATCCATAGACGGGACTTCCGGTCTGATCACAAACGATATGGCCGGCCCAGACCAGCCAATGGTGGGTTCCGTCCGGCCAGACCACTCGATGTTCAAGCCTCACGGGCTTGTGCGGCTGATCCAATGCGCGGCGAAGCGCGAGCCTAGTTTTGGTGCGATCCTCTGGGTAGATGCGCCCGAGCAAGTCGTATTGATTGCCGGAGCCAGAATTGGCGACGGTGCCCAGCAGAGCGTCAACGCGCGGCGACCAGTAAAATCGATCGGCCTGAAGGTCCCAGGTCCACACGCCCACCTGTGCAACCACGCGTTCAATGCCTACCGGCTCTTCGCCGGACCGAAGTCGGTCTTCGGCCTGTTTGCGCTGCGTAATATCCGATGAGATCCCGCAGAGCGCGTAGGGGGCGCCGGTCTCGTCGCGAAGGGGGAATTTGATCGACAGATAGGTATGAAGCCCGTCGGGATGGGGAGCCTGTTCTTCATACTCTTCCGGCGCATTCTGCTCCAGGACGCGGACATCGTTGGCGCGAAAAACGTCGGCGATCTCGGAAGGAAAGATTTCATGATCGGTCCGGCCGACGATCTGATCTCTCGTCAGGTTGAAGAGCTGTTCGTACCGGCGGTTCGTGAGGAGATACCGGCCATTTGCATATTTAACATAGATTACGGCGGTTGTGTGATTGACGATGTCGTGGAGTAACTGTTCGCTTCGTCGAAGCGCCTCGTCGGCATGCTTGCGATCTGAAATGCATTGGAGGGATCCGGCCATCCGCGTGACGCGACCGGACTGGTCCCAGATCGCCTGCCCCCGCGCGCGGAACCATTGGTACTGTTCCTGTTTCGTGAGCAGGCGATACTCGACGTCGTACGGTTCACGGCGCTCGATGTGGGCCTCCAAGGCTGCATAGACGCGCGCGCGATCGCCGGGATGGAGACGCGAGGTCCAGCTTTCGAGGACATCGGGGAATTCCTCCATCGAATATCCCAGCATGTCTCGCACCCTCGGTGACCACCATACCGGCGTGCGGGGAGAATGCCATGGCTCATTGGGGAGGACCTGCCTATCCCAAAAGCCATCGCTGGACCCGCGCGTCACGAATTCAAGCCGCTCTTCACTGGCACGCAAAGATTCCAAGGCGCATTTGTGGTCAGTAATATCTTCGGCGAAGCCGACGATGCGATAGACGACGCCAGAAGCATCGCGGATGGGAAACGCGCGATCGCAGATCCATCGAATCGCTCCATCGGGCCGCAGGATGCGATACTGCTCCTCGTAGGTCCCGATCGCCTGCTTGTGTGTGACCGCGTCGAGGACGCGGGCCCGGTCATCGGGGTGAATCGCATCGAGCCACGATTGGGGCGAGGCGTAGAGGCTTTCGCAGGATCGTCCCCAGATCTCTTCATAACCTGGACTGATATAGAGCATGTGTTGTTTTGTGGGATCGGTTATCCAAAAGACTTCACGGACATGTTCTGCCAGCTGGCGAAACCGCTCCTGGCCTTCCCGCACCGCGCGCGCGGCCTCTCGCTGTTCCGTGATGTCGCGGAACACCACCACGGCTCCCGTCACGGCACCCTGTTCCACGATCGCGGTGCTGACGTACTCGACCGAGAAACTCGTGCCGTCTTTTCTCCAGAAAGTGTCGTCGTCGACGCGGCGGGTCACGCCATCGCACAGGACGGTGTAGATGGGGCATTCTTCTTTCGGGTACGTGGTGCCATCCGGCCTGGAATGATGCAACAGATCGTGCATCGGCCGTCCAAGCAATTCGTCTGCAGGGTAACCGAGCATGGCGGCGGCGCTGGGGTTGGCGAAGGTCGTATGACCCTGGATATTGAGGCCGTAAATTCCCTGGCCGGCCTGATTTAGAATGAGACTGTACCGATGGCTGAGCTGTTGAAGAGAGGCTTCGGCCCTCTTCCGCTCGGAGCAATCTCGTATGATGCCGCTGTAGAATTGTTCTGCGGCGACTTTCCAAGTGGCCAGGGACAGCTCGATGGGAAATTCAGTTCCGTCTTTCTTGAGCCCGTGCAACTCGACGACGGAGCCGATCACGCGGCCTTCGCCCGTCGCTTCCATCCGTGCCAACTCGCGTTCGTGGTGGCTGCGGTATCGTTCCGGCATCAGCAAGGTAAACGGTCGGTCGATGGCTTCGGCGTCCGTGTACCCGAACAGGTTCGATGCCGAGCGATTCCACGAGATGATCGTGCCGTGCCCATCGGCCACGACAATGGCGTCCGCCGCCGATTCCACCAGCGATCTGAAACGTTCTTCACTCTCGCTGAGAAGACCCTCCGCCTGGGCGACCTTGACCGTCAGTTCCTTCACGCCGATGGCGCGGCGGAGCGTTTGCCTCAGCTCTTCACGGTGATAGGGCTTGGTCATGTAGGCAAAGGCGCCGCGCGTCAGCGAGCCGACGGTCTTCTCTGTGGACGTACTGGCGGTGACGATAATGACGGGCAAGTTTGGGTCCAGATCGCGGATCGTCTTCAGCACTTCGATCCCATCGCCGTCCGGTAAGGTCAGATCTAGCAGGACGGCGTTATAGCGGCGGGCTCGCGCCAGTTCGATCGCGCGTGCGCAGGTTTCGGCGACATCAACCTGGTAGCCGTCGTGCTGTAAGAGATCCTGGACACCGACGACGATGTCCTGATTGTCTTCCACCACGAGGATCGCATATGAGGACAATGGTGCTGTCATCACACCCTCAAAATCTCACCGTGACCCGGTCATAGCGCGATGAGATGCTCACGCTGTCTTCATCCTTGATCAGCTCGGGGATCCCTCTCAAAGTGGCCCAGCGCACCTGGTTCCGAAGAAATAGCAAGACTCATGCTGAATGAGAGAGGCGCGCTGCCTGTCTGTCGGAGATTAATCGAAGCGGAGTGGCGCTGTTTTCGCAAGGTTTGAGCGGTGTGGGAACGTATTGTCAGGGAAAGAGTGCGGTCGCACTGCACTAGGGCACTGCGCGAGAGCTGGAAGCCGTCGTCGAGCTTGGGGAGAGAGGGCTTGGACGTCGGCGACGTCCTGGTCTGAGGGGCCTGAGGCGTGCCGGGAAGATCTCTCCATTCGCGCATTCCATGTCTGAGACGGCATCCTCGATGGCGCTCGCGATTACATCGGCCATGGTGTGATTCTCCGTCCAGTAGACGGCATTGCGAAGGCGTTCGACTAGCGATTTTGGCAGCGACACCGTAATCCGCTCGTTGCTCTGGAGCGCATCCGGTTTCAGCGTGCCGTTATGAGTGGTGTGGTTTAATGAACGTGGCGCGGTCGACACGCGTGCCTCCGAATGAATTGAAGAGGTGATATGCATGTTAGTTTTCAATCTGGGAAGGCTGGGCGCCGCCTTCGCTCTGGGTAAAGGAGGCGCTGCCCGGCAAGTTCGAGGTCAGGCCCGGATCTTTTCGAGGGGGGCGGTCCTGGCTGAAAGTGGCCAGCGTCATCGTCCAGACGAATCCCGTCAGTCCGAGCAGCAAGACGGCGATGATCAAATCTTGTGTCATTGTGGCTCCTCCTTCTCCAGTGAGAGACGAGTTATGGAAACCGGAGCGGTCAGCGCCTGATCTCAGCAAGGCCCGTGCCACTGTATGTACGAGGTGACTCGGCATGTAGAGTATGAAACGCCTATGGATACAAGCGGAAGACAATCGGCAGCGGCGGTCATGGAATCGGTTTCCTGCCGCATGAATCGAAAGAGATTCGGTACTGGATCAAAAGAGATAACCAGGATGTCGGGATGAGAGTGGCCGTTCAAACGGAAAAGCCGAGCCTGCGGTTTGAGGAAAGGTTGGCGTCACGAAACGAAACAGACAGGAGGTACACGAACGACTACCGGGCGGGTGGCGCCTTTTGCAGATCCCATTCTGCGAGGCTGTTCAGACCGACTTGTTTCAACAGGCCGGCACGCATACGCCGTAACGAGGCATCCTTGGGCTTGTCCTTGATGAGATCGCAGAGGCAGGCCATCGCATCGTACCAGAACCCGGCAAGCATGTTCGCCGTGACGCTCTGTCGGTCACAGGTCAATACAACCGGCGTGATGGTCACGCAGGAGCTGAATTCGCACCGTTCGATCACACCGCCGGCCACAATGTCCTGCGAAGGCGACTCCGAATTGCGAATGGCGGAGATATACCAGCGGTATTGCACTTCCGGTTCGAGCGACAACCCGAAGTCTTTCAGGTCGAGCGACTGAAAGCCTTCTTGTTTCGGCGTAGGAATCGGTCCCTCAAAGATAGGTTTCACCACTCTGGTATCGACGAGCGTGAACCGGAGTGGGTAGGTCGTCGGTTTCGACAGGAACCAATTCAACACGGGGTTCTCTTTTACTGTGAGACCGACGTGGTCGGGAGCCAGTGCCAGAATCTCGGGATCTTTCCCGTCGGTCCCTCGCAAGGTCCCGCCCACGCGTGCGCGGGGGATGAGCTTCTTCGGCGGCGTATAAATCGGGATCTCTCCCTCAGCCCCCGGCCCACTCTGCGATATCGCGGGCTCGTTTTCGGCAAGTGCGGTCAGGGGGTCGAGGCTGACTGTCCCGACCAGGAAGAGTCCACCGATGATCAGGAGCCTTGTACGAGCCATGACGCACTCCGGTTGAAGGAATGAAACCTCGCATCCAGTCGAAGCAGCCGCACTCTAGCACAAGAGCGGAAAAGAATTACAGCCAGTTGTTCAAGAGCAGAAACGGCGACCAGTAAGCCGGATGCTCGTACACCCGGTCGCCTAACAGTTTGACTTGGGCCCGCTGGAGGGCAACCGCCTTGGAAATCGAGGGATCGCGCAGTTGCCGGTAAAACTCCGACACGAGCGCGGCCGAGGCCTCGTCATTGATGAACCAGAGGGTCGCCACCGCGCTACGGGCGCCGGCTTTGATGGCGACGCCTGCCAATCCCAACGCCGCTCGGTCGTCGCCGACACCCGTCTGACAGGCGCTCAACGTCAAGAGCTCAAGCGGGTCCTCGCGAAACCGAAACAGGCCGATCAAGCGATCCAGCGTACTCATCGTCAGCTTCTCATCAAACGTCAGGAGAAACGAATCGTTCACGCTGGTGGAAAACTTGCCATGCGTGGCGATGTGTAAGATCCCATACCTTCCGTCACGCAATTCCTGTTCCAGGCGTACGGCGCGAAAGTCCTGGTTCATCAGTTCATCCGACTGATAC
>JBKJWE010000171.1:0-8038 GCA_046717045.1 Nitrospiraceae bacterium
CATCTGTTCCCCCGGGCATAACGTGATGGTGTCCACTGAGCCTCCTACGCCAACCAGCACCGCAAAAACTTCCGACAGCGGAGGATATGGGCCCACCCACTAGTGTTCTGCGTCTAACGCTTCTTTACAATGTTTGATCTTGCGCAGGATCTTGGCGGCAGTAACGGTGTTCCAGGATCGTTTCAAGAGTTGCTTCGCACAACTGTTTAGCCTTTGGCACCACGGGGTCCTTGAAAGGTCGGCTATCTGGTGCCAAGCTGGTGCCAAAACGCCATGACATACGCTGACCCATGATGATGGTCCATCACAAATCCTCGACATTTGCTGATGATTGCGCTTGCTGAGTGTCCCGAGGTTGGTCTTCGTCGAGACTCTTAATCGCGGGCCGTAGGTTCGACCCCTACACGGCCCACCAAATTCTTCAACAACTTCTGAATCCTCCCCCCTCGATTATGTCTACTTGGTGCCAACTTTTTCAAACTGCACATCCAATAGGTTCACAAAGCGTTCTTCGCCACTCGGTAACCACTTCGCATAATGGTCGAACCGCATAATTCGGGAAATTGGATCACCACACGCTGCGCGCAGAATACGTGCATTTCCTTGCCGCGTCGTCCTAACCAGCTCCAAGTCCACCTGTTCCTTCACACTCCTCTAACGGGGTATTGATCCACAGTGGACAGTGGAAGAGGCTTCGCCGATATCATTGATAATCTCCCAGCCAACCTATTGAGGCAGGTCGGGGGGATTGTGTGACAAGTTGACGAAGGGGACAATGTGCTCGTCAGAACAGCGGGAATTATGAAGGGGTTTTACTTGTCAGTATCTTCTTCTTGGCCGTTTTCATTTCTGCATGCGGCAATGGTGGTAGCGGGAGTAGCACCGGCAGCCCTTCGACTCCACCGGTCACCGAACGCACCGTCTATCTGGCTGATCAGGATATCGATGACGTGTTCGAACTCTATCTGGTCGGGTCCTCCATCAAACTTAATCCGCCATTGCCGAAGGGAAAGAATGTCCTCGATTTTCAGATGACCCCCGCCAAAAAGGCTGTCGTGTATCGAGCCGATCAGGATACCGATGAAGTATTTAAATTGTACCGGGTCGAGTTCGCCAAACCCGGCGTGAGCAATTGAATAGCCCTCTGCCAGCCGGGGGGGGGGACGTGTGGTTGGGTTTCATTACACCGGATAGCTCATCCGTAGTGTACCTAGCCGACCAAACGACTGACGGCGTCCTTGAACTCTATCGGGTACCCCTTGCCACGCCTGGTACAAGCAGCAAGCTCAATGGTCACGGGTGGCAATGTGGAAAACTTCCTCGTGCAGTGAGGGTCGCCTGGGTGTCCCTGCGTCCTCCTAATTTCCGCTCCATTTTTGGAGGCGGCTTCCCTCAGTAGCAATTCGTATACACCATTTGCCCCACATGGTGGCTGGTGCATGATATCGGCGGAGAGGGTAATAGCGACGTAAGAGGCATCTGCGGAACCGGCTGGAGTAGATACTCAGGGGGGAGCATCGCCGTCGAGGTGCCAAAAAGCCCACCCCGGACACCTAAGACCATGAGCGCCGGCTCTATGGCCTGTTGCTGAGCCAGGTCTGTTTCTGTACCCTGCTGTCCCTGAACCGTTCGTTCACGCTCGCTGGCTTCGATCCGCGCCACAGCTCGTTCAGCGCGTACGACCGGTTGATCATCCTCCACATTGTCTAGGCGGTTCAGTGCGTCTATGTCATCTTGCACACTGTTCAGACAGCCCTCAGCATAGGCAGCAAGGGGCGATTGTTTGCAGGCGCGTGTTTTGGGCCCGCGTAACCAAATTTCCTGTTCGGCTTGCGTTCCCAGTCGTCGCATTTCATCCGTCGCCTTGGCTTTCGCCAACTCAATCCGAAAGTGATTCTGATGTGTGAATGGGGTCCCACCAATTGTCGCGAGAGCACTCTTAAAGACCATCGCACACGCCCGCTGGCTTTCTGGTCCTGGCAAGCGGGGACATGTCTCCAGGAGGGAGCCGTGGACCCAGGTCCGTATGGCCTGCATGTCGGTCTGATGGTGCTCAGCAGGGGTCGGAGCCACCTCAGCACAGCTGAGTGTGATTAGCAAGATCAGGAGCGCCAAGGGCGGTGGCATGAGGAACCTCCTGGTTCACTGTGAGGCAATAGTATCTTTTTCGGGTTCGAATAGCGAGTATCTGGTCGAGGTGGCTGAGTTCCCCCTTCCCGCGGTGTGGTCCTCGGTTGCATTGCAAGATGCTGGGCAATGATGAACCCGTGTCCAAAGTAAGTCAAATGAGGCGAGGAAGTAACGGCTACTTGGACGTATTTCAAATGTTTGACGACGCTCAAAAATTGGTGCGCCAGCCGAATGACTTCCCACGCCGGTTTTGAATTTGGAATTGTTATGGGGTGCCGGGGTCCGAAATAGTGTCCGAACTGGTGTCCTGGCCTCGCGGGACATGAAGATGACAGGAGAGGTCGACCCGTCGTGGTTTCCCTGGAAGCAGAAAGACTTGATGCTTTTTTGCACTGTTGCCGTTGCCAGGAAGCTTCTCTTAATTAGCGGGCCGTAGGTTCGACCCCTACACGGCCCACCCAATTTCTCAACTACTTCTGCCTCACTCCTCGTTCCCACTTCTGGCCCGGTTGCAGGGAGGTTGCATCTCATCACACCGCTTCATCTTTCAGTCGATCTGTGAGTGCTTGGACAGTTGAAGGCGCATTTCCCTCCGACCGATTATTCACCAGCACATACACCCGTCGGTTTTCGGCGGCCGCTTGTTTGACTAACGTCACGGTATCCTGTCGCATCGTCGGCAACTCGGCCACAATTTTGTTGTACGGTTGGGTAATCCGCACCGCCTGAGCGTACTCCACTCGTAACGGTGTCAATAGCCGAAATACAACGAACGGAGCGGTGAAGACCTCGCCTAACCGCCTGTGCTGTTCCACTAGTCCTGGCATGTAGGTCCAATGGTTGTACACGTGACTGACGCCATGATTTTGAAGGATGAACCGGTACTCAGGCGTCAGTAGAGCCGAGTTGCGAATCTCCACCGAGTAGTGAAAGTCCTTCGGCAGCTTCCCCAGAAAGCCGTCCAGCCGCTTTAAGAATTCGTCAGGCTCAACTCCTGTTCGCTGAAACTCGAAGATGAAAGGCCCCGTGTGCTCTTTGAACGACCGTTGGTACTGGGGGAGGACTTCGTTCAGAAAGAGGTCAGCGTTGAGGAAGTCTGGGTTGGGCTGCCCCGCCTTCGTTCCATAGTCAGGCAGGTTCGAAAACTGCGGAATCGTGATGCGCTCCCATACCTTGCTGCACATAATGAAGCCAGTGGGTAGCTGGGCGGCGTAGTCTTGGAGTTGCGTATCGCTAGGGGGGCGATAGAACGTCTGATCTAAGCCTACGGTGCCGAAGAGCGGGGCATCCTTGTACTGATAAACGGCATACTCGGCGAGACAGTCCTTCTTGAACCGCCCCTTCGGGTACTCTTGCGTGTACACCATGCCCTGCCAACCTTCGTAGGCCCACGTGGAGGTGCCGAACTTGATTAAGGGTGACAGTGCCATCGCCGAGGCATTGTACTGTGGAGTTGACCTAGGGTGGAATGGGCATTTCGTGACGAAAAGTGATCGGTCTTTCACTGGAAGTTCTTCTATGTGGTGCTATATTCCTTCCCTTTTTTAACTAGCAACTGCATCTACTGCCTTCATAAGTGCCGTTGTGACGATCCTCGACGGCGACACCATATGAAGTTCTGCACAACAACATCACATAGAAATAACGCGCTCATCCCCTCCTGTATCGTTTCATTACCGTATCTCTACTCATACACATTTACACCTCCCACAGACCCCCCCCTTCAAAAAATCGTGGGCTTGTGAGCTTCATTCACTACGCATGCTCGGCACGAGGATTGCTGAACTCCTTCTTGAGCCATCATTTGACGGAGCACTTCGCCATGGAGGTCACATTGCCCGTTCTTTCCGAAGAGGATTGCCCAGTTCACAAGATGGACACGCGGTTGGACGCTCGGAAGGCGGTAAGTCTCCGCACAATCGTCGCGGACAAGGCTGGACTCGCCACAGCCGAAGTGACCAATCTCTCCGAACGAGGATGCGGTCTTCGCCTTGCGAAATCTCTCACCCGCCGACAGTACCTCACACTGAAAGTGTACCCGAATGATGGGACCGTCGCCGTGCAGATTGATCTGGCAATGGTGAAGTGGATCGAGGAGGACGTGGCCGGCGTCGAGTTCCTTTCTCTGACCAAGGAGAACCAGCTGCGGCTTTCGGCTCTGCGGAGGTTCTGTCGAATTAGCCTTGGCGGATTAGATGAATAAGTACGTCTCCATTGAGGAAGTCCTTTCAGCCCCTCAAGCCGGGCCGAACCTCTGTACGAGTGTCACACGAGATCTCATTGAGACCTGGTGTGCCACTGAACTCCAGTGGGTTGCGAATGAGACTCACAATGCGCCTCGACTCTGGGGCCAAGTCACTCGACACCTTCGCGGCTATCTCGGAGTCTTGTGGGTGTTAGGGTCACTGCAAGGGAAGCGACCGACAGACGCCTTTCGCGTGACATGCGATCAAACCACCATGACGCAGGCCGATATCCGTGACGGCCATGTGATCTGCCAGATTCGCGTCGCTCCTCTGAAACCTTCGGAGTTTATCTACTACCGAATCCGTATCCGTCTGCAACCCCTCCAGCACCTACTCGCAACAGCGTGCACACCCTGCTAGCATGAGGCCCCATGGTCTCGGCAAGGCGTACTCATGCTCTTCCTTCTCGTCACTAGTGCACCTGCGGCGGACTTCACCCGCCCGGTCGTCTCCGTCCTTGATCGTTGAAGTCCTGGGTGTCTTCGCCTAGTGCGTTTAGACCAATAAAGACCGTTCACATTCGACATACCGTGGGAGGCGTGTGGTTTCAAAGGATTCACCTAATTTTTAGGGAGTTTTGGCAACTGAAACGGAATCGGTTCCCCGGTCAGGGCCTTCAGAAACGACACCACATCGACCTTTTCTTCGGGGGTGAGGTTGAGCGGCTTCACGAGCGTGCTCAGATTCGAATTGGCTCCGCCTCCGGCGTTGAGAAAGTCCACTACTTCTTCGAGAGTCTTGAATGCGCCGTCGTGCATATAGGGAGCAGTTTCGGTGATGCTCCGCAGCGTCGGCGTCTTAAACGCCGCCTTGTCCTTCTCCGCCTTGGTCACATAGTAGCGGCCCAGGTCTTCTTTCATCGGCCCTACTTGAGGGACCCCAAGATTGTGGAACTGGTTGTCGGTGAAGTTCGAGCCATTGTGACACAGGATGCAGCGGGCCTTGCCTTTGAACAGCGTCATACCTCGCACCGCGCTGTCATCCATGGCCTTACTGTCGCCGGCCACGTACTTGTCGAAGGCGGAATTCGTGGAAATGACGGTGCGCTCATACGCGGCGATCGCTTCGGCAATCCCCTGCAGATTCACATTGGTCCCAAAGACGGCTTGGAACTGCAGCTGGTAGCCCTTGATCTTCTTGAGCTTGCTCACGCCGTTCTCATGGGTCTCTCCCATCTCGATCGGATTCTGGATCGGCCCGAGGGCCTGCTCTTCCAGCGAGTGCGAGCGGCCATCCCAGAATTGCAGGCGATTGAAGGCTGTATTATAGACAGTGGGCGACTGACGCCCACCCACACCACCTCCGATTCCGATGGACGTTTGGCGCGGATCAGCGAACCCGGTCGCCGGGTTATGACAGAAGGCACAGGAGATCGCGCCGCTTTTCGACAGGCGGCCGTCAAAGTAGAGTTGCTTCCCGAGGTCGACTTTCGCCTTATAGTTGAGATTCGTCGGCGGGGTCGGAACCGACGTCGGGAGCGGGCCGATATCCGGGACCGTCACCCCATCGATCGTCACGGTTCCATGCGGCGCATACCCGGACGGTGAGGCCTGCGCCGACTTCAGATCGTCAAAAACGAACAGCCCGGCCGCAGCGACCATCAGCCCGCCCAAGCCGGCTGATAATACGTTTCTTCTCCTCATAGTCATTCCTCCAGTTCTTGGATCCGTCACGATCCCATCGATGGCGTCGAGGATAACATAGGCCGAATAGTTTGGGCAGAGGACTGCCGGACAGCGGCAGGTTTCATCGATGTCGACCATCTTGATCTTTGCACGAGCTTGTGTCCTGAATACTGACAGGTAGGCCCATCAATGAGCTCCATGCCGCGTCACGTTCGCCACACAAGGAGGATGTCATGTTCAGATTGTCTGGTCGCACGAAAGTGCTGTTCTTCATCTTTGTTGTCGCAGCCATACTGGTGCCCCCGTTGAGCCAGGGCCAGTCGCAGGCAGCGGAAGGACAGGGAAAGGTCAAGGTCCTCTATCACGTCGATGGCAAAGATCCCGACGTGGCCAAGTACGCGCTCGCGCTGATCAACAAGCACATTGACGCGGAAGGTGGGCCGGACAAGATCGATGTCGAGCTCATCGTGCACGGACCGGCGCTCGAACTGTTCGAGAAGGACAAGATGGACCCGGAAATGACGAAACGGTTCGACCAGATTATTGAGAAAGGCGCCAAGGCGGAGATGTGCCAGGTGTCGATGAAGGCCTTCGGCAAGACCATCGACAATCTGGCGAAGGGGTTTGTCGCCACGCTGCATCCGGTCGCGGTCAAGCGGATTGCCGACTTGCAGAAAGAAGGCTATCTCTACATCAAGCCGTGAAGAAGGAGTGGCGCGTCGTGTATTGGCTCAGTACAAGCATCCTCGTGTTCCTGACCATGCTGATCATCCAGACGGAACGACCAGTGGCAGCGGCCGGCTCGACGGCTCCGGTCTTTGAGCTGGTTACCTTCGCCGGCGAGGCCTACAGCAACGAATCGCTGAAGGGCCGGCCGGCCCTGCTGGTGTTCTGGGCGCCCTGGTGCAAGGTCTGCCAGCGCGAGTTGCCGCTGGTGAGTGAATTTTATCAACGGGACAAACCGACGCAACTTCGGGTCGTCTCGATCGGATTAGCGGACACGAGAACGAACGTGGAGGCATTCGTCAAGGCCCGAGAGGGCGTCTTCGTGTTTCCAACTGCCTATGACGAAGAGCGGTGGGTAGCGCAGACCTTCAAGGTGAATGCGACTCCGACCTACGTGCTGGTGGATGTCCAGGGAAACATTGTGTTGGTCCATCGTGGAGGAGGTATCCTCCAGAATTTCCAGTTCCCGAAGTTTCTCTCTGCGCTGAACGGGTAAAGCCGCAGATCCTATTTCACCGTGGATTTCATGAGGCTGTCGGCTTGCGGAGGAGAGAAACCTTGATAGCCCCGGTGGCGCTCGGTGAGTTCGAGCACCGAGAATGGCTGACCATCGATCATTTCAGGAGCCGTGAAGATTTGACGCAATGGGCCGCCTCGCGCGCCCACGATGTGGCCGGCGAAGACGACACCTTTGGCCTTCAGTCGAACAATGGCCTTCTCGATATCGTCGACACGGACTGCGACATGGTGAAACACTTGATCGCCGAACCTTTTGACCCACCCGGGGATGATGCTCGTCCGGCCCCGCTTGTCGGGATAGGCCTGGTCCACGAACAAGGCGGGATAGCCCACCTTCCGATAGACCTTGGCATACCAATCGTCGTATTCGAGTGTTTCGCTGTAGACATAGCCAAGCGTGGTGTACTCTTCGGCGCGGCGATCGATGTCGAGCGTGCGCAGAGTCAGATGGTCCGCAACCGGATAGAAGCCGACGCCGGCCTCGTCCAGCATTTCACGCAGTAGCTGAGCTGCGCAATTGCGCGACACGTACTGGTCGATCATCCTCTCGATGAGTCCATCCAGCTCTGCAGCGTAATCCATGCTGGCAACTCCTTTCCCGAGTATCCCGTCATTCGTCAAACGGCATTCGCCAATCGTGAACCATGGCTTTGACCCTACGGTTGACAAGTGACGGATGACGATTCACTCTCCAAATTTGATGCCCTGCGCCAGCGGCAAGTCCGTCCCCCAGTTGACCGTATTCGTCTGGCGACGCATGTACGCCTTCCATGCATCCGAACCGGCTTCCCG
>JBKJWE010000172.1:0-4389 GCA_046717045.1 Nitrospiraceae bacterium
ATGCTGCTCAAAGCAGGAGCAATACACCTGACCAATCTGGCCTGCGACGTTGCCGCGGTGCTCGGCGAGCGCGATATCCTGCGCGGCCCCGCCGGCTGGCGGAATGCCGATCTACGATTGCGTTTGGATGTGTTACACGGACAGCATGACCATGCCGCCGGTGCCACGGTCGACCGTGGCGCTTGGCAGCGTGTGAAGCGGATGGCCGATCTGTGGCGCCAGCAGCTTGCGCGATCGACGGCACCTAGACGATCGGAGAAGAGAGACCGCCTGGACGATGTCGGCCTCTTGCTGGCCCTCGCCTATCCCGATCGAATCGCGCAACGACAGACCGGCCCCGACGCGCGTTATCTTTTGGCGAACGGCCGCGGCGCGCTCTTTGCCAGTCCCGACCCGCTCGGCTCGGAAGACTATCTTGTGATCGCTGACTTGGATGGCGGCCAGCAATGGGCACGCATCGATCTCGCTGCGCCGGTCTCGCTGGCCGAACTCGAACGCCTCTACGAGAAAGACATCGTCATCACCGAGACCGTGGCATGGGATCACAAGGCCCAGCGGGCGCGTGCCACCAGGCAACGGCGACTGGGGTCGCTCGTGCTGTTGGAAGAGGCGCTGTCGAAACCGAACCCCGCGCTCATCTCGACGGCCTTGCTGCAGGGAGTACGTCAAACCGGCATCGCGGTGCTGTCCTGGACGCCGGAACTCACCCAATGGCGAGCCCGCGTACAGTTGCTTCGCCAGATCGATGGAGTCGATTCGACTTGGCCTGATCTCTCGGATGCCGCCCTGCTACACAGGCTTGAAGTATGGCTGGGCCCCTATCTCGATGGCGTCACCACACTCGACCGAGTCCTCCGGATGGACCTCGCCACACCGTTGCATGCGCTGCTGACCTGGGAACAACAGCGCAAACTGGATCGCCTCGCCCCAACACATCTCACCGTACCAAGCGGCTCCAGCGTCCGCCTCGACTACGAGACCGCCGATATTCCGGTCTTGGCCGTCCGTTTGCAAGAAATGTTCGGCTGTAAGGAAACCCCTCGCGTGGCGAATGGGAAAGTGCCGGTGATGCTGCACTTGCTCTCACCGGCTCGCCGTTCCGTGCAGGTGACGAAGGATCTGGCGAGTTTCTGGGCCAACACCTACCAAGACGTGAAGAAAGAACTGCGCGGCCGTTACCCCAAGCACTCGTGGCCCGATAATCCCCTCACCGCTCTCCCGACTGCGAAGGCGAGGCGGCGCCCTTCCTAACTCCAGCACTTTCGTAGGGTAGACCGACCATTCCCATCTCCATTATGGTGGCAACCCATGCTTCACTTTGTCTCTTTCGTTCTTGCCATGGCTACCCTCAGCGCACCCCCACTGGCATGGGCCGACATGCCTGCTGATCCGTTTACCATTCCCTTCGACGACGATGATCCGACTGTTCTTCAAGCTGAGGTTGCACAACAGGCCACGGCGTTTCTCCAGCGGCTGGAGGCTCACTGGGGTCAGGATGCCGAGCCCCTGCGCCACACGGTACCGGGCACGATCCAGCGCGACGAGACAGGCCAATTGGTCTACGCCCGTGAACTGTCTGCCCACGCGGTGTTGGAGGGCTATGACTTCGTGGACGGCTCCCTGGTCCGTGGCCGGTATTTCGTGTTGCAGCGGCCCCTCAACCGCTTGAATGAATTTATCGACTATTACGAGACGGTGAAACGGGCGCTGGCGGAGGCCTATGGAAATCCGACCCACGATCGGATGATTTGGGAGAACGATCTGTATCAACCGATTCCCGACTATTGGGGTGTCGCCGTGATGATCGGGTATCTGCGCTATGCGGCAACTTGGACAACCCCGGATGGAACGATCACGATGGAACTGGCCGGCGATCGCCACAGTACACTGAGCCTTGAATATCGAAGCACCAAGTTTCTTGAACGGGAACGGGTGGCGGCACTCGAACCGCCGGCCCTCATCGCCCTTGAAACCCCGCGCACTTTCTGCCACAGTACGGCCTCAAGCCGCCCGATCGATTGCCGACGCGTATAGAATTCGTTCCGATCGGGTCACCCGCTGCGCCACATCAATGATTTTCTCCGTTATGCATACCGACGTGATTGCATCGAGCCGTCTCCGATCTCCGGCATTCGCTGTCCTCGGCTTGATCATGGCCTCGACCCTCGGCTGCGTGAAACAGAGCACCTACGATGCCGTGCAAGCGGAAGTCACAGAGGCGCGGACTACGGTGGCCAGCACGCAACAGGAGATTACGCAGTTGACCGCGCAGCTTACCAGACTTCATGAAGTGAGCCGACTGGAAGAAGGCCTGATGAATGAATCGGTGGAGGCGCTCAAGAAGGAGCAAGAAACCGACATACAGTGGCAGACACAGGCCCGAGAGCGAATGGATTCGCTGGTAGCGCGGCTCAACGCGCTGCAACAGCAACGACGATGGCTCGATCGGGAGACCGAGAATGCGGTATCCACACAGCAGGAGCTTGAAGCGAAGGTGGCCGCCCTCAAGAGCGATCTGGATGGACGGGCCTTCATGCCGGAATCAGCCGTAGCACCTGCTACGCGAGACGCCTCTTCGACCATGACGACACCGACAGCCACCTCCTCCGCGCCTGCCGTTTCGCCTCAAACCATTACACCGTCGCCTGAGCCGCCCAAAGCGACCCCTCCTCCCACTCCTAGACCACACCCGATCCCGCAGGATGAATCCTGGTTCTCCACGATAAAAGGATGGTTGGGATCGGTCTGGCGCTCGATCTTCTCGTAGCAATAGCCCACATCGTTCATGAGCGGTTCGAACCCCGCCCGCCTGGCCGCTGCTTCAGCGCAGCCAGACTTATCGCGGCAGCGAATCCACGATTCGAGCAGAAACACCCCTGAATCGAGTGGGCTAGGTCGGAATGTCTCTCGTCCCGTCGTAGGACGTTCGCGATTGGAACGAAAACTTGACGAGATCCCCGTCTTTGATCGCGGTGTCCTCGGCGCTGATCTTCTTATTCACTGTTATCAGGACCTCGCGTTTGAGGAGAAACGGCAGGAGCGCGCCGAGCCGAGCCTCGTGCGACTCGACCAGTTTCCGCACCGTTGTCGGCTCCGGTGTGTCCAACTCAAATTCCGTGTCACCGACCGCTTCGCGCAACGTCAATCCAAACACAAGTACCTTCACCATTGAATTCTTATCCTTATTACACAAAGAAATGAGTGTCTAGCTTATGGCCTATGGCATATAGCACAGGCGAACGGATTCCTATTTGTCCGGGCTATCAACTATCAGCCATACGCCCCTGCTTCGCATGACAACGGAAACAATCTTGGCGCTTGGGATGACGCTGCGGCAACGGCTTCGCCGCGCCGGCTTGATGGCACTGCAGGCAATCCTTCTCGATTGTGATCGGCTGATGGTCAGCATTGTTCGGGACCATCGGATTGCGATCTTTAGGAGTGGGCAACATCGACACGCCGACGACCACCGCCACCGCAAACAGCACGAAAAGCCAGTCGATCTTCCGAAATCTCATGCCTGTGCTGCCTTTACTCGATCCGCCGCCTCATACGCTTCTTGCAGCACCTGCGCCACGTGCTTGACTTCTGCCGCGCCGCGCAATCCGGTACGGAGCTGAATCATGCAGGCCGGACAACTCGTGGCCACGACTGTGGCGCCACTCTGTTCGATCGCCCGCCGCTTTCGCTGGACGATCTGCTGCGACGTGTTGAAGTCTTTCACCAGGTACGTTCCCGCGCCCCCAGCGCAACGGTCGGCGTCGTCCATTTCGACATACTCCATACCCGGCAGGTTTTTGAGCAGCATACGTGGTTCTTTTGTCACTCCGGCCGCGCGTAAATGGCAGGATGAATGATACGTGACCCGGCCTGCCGAGTCCTTGGCCTTTGCCATCGGCGGCTTCACAGCAGACTGTGCGACGAATTCCGAGATGTGCCTCACCCGTTTCGCCAAGGCCTCGGCTGCCTGCTTCTCCGGATCGCCGGCAAAGAGTGTCGGATAATCTTTAAGTGCCAAGGTGCAGGAGGCACAGCCGGTCACCACGGTCTCATACCCAGCCAGCGACTTGAGGTTTACACGCGCCCCTTCCTTGGCCAACTCGCGATGGCCATAGGTTTCAATCGGCGTCCCGGAGCAGCGTTGTGGTGGAAGGTCCGGTTGGACTCCATGCTTGCGCAACACCGCGATGACCGCATCCCCGACCCCATCGTCGAAATAATTCGCTGCGCAGCCGTGGAAATACGCTACGGGGGACCGTTGCACTCCCTCGTTGACTACCAAGTCGATGTGGCGATCGCGAAGGTGCCGCTTCGCGAATGTGGGCATCGCAATAACCGAAGACCACCGTGCAGTCCCCGCAAGGCGCTGAACGAAGGGAAGCATGACCC
>JBKJWE010000173.1:0-4711 GCA_046717045.1 Nitrospiraceae bacterium
AGCGAAGTACGAGTCTTGGAAGTGCAATTCGCCGATGGGTCAAAGGCCGTCGTTCCGAGGACGAACATCGAAGTGATCGAAGGCGCCTAGTAGAATGTTGAAGCTATTCCCCTGCATGCCGGTTTTCTTGCTTCTGGTCTGTTGTCTTCCTCTTTCCGTCTCGGAAGCTCAAGAATCACTTGCCCCACCACAGGCTGTGCAACTCTTCGACACGCCCAATGATGGTGGTGGCAGCCTGACGGTGGTCTGGTCGCCGGCGGCCTACGATGCGCCAGACGTCCGCTACCAGGTGCTGGCCGTTGAGGGCTCAGCAGTCTCCGATCCCGCGACCATGAAAGTCGTAGCCGAGTTCCCGTCAAATACCAAGTTCGTGAAAGGCGCCAAATCACCCTGGTGGACGCGCAAGGGGGATGCGACAGACCACCTGTTCGTCATCAGGAGCGGGAAGGGCATCGAACTCAAGGACGGAAATTTCTATTCTGCTGCCATCGCCGCGGTCAGAGGAGAGGCGCGGGCGGTCTCTCCGATTGTGCAGGCGGCGCCTCAATCGAATTGGTTCAACTGGAACGAGATCAACAATTTGACCTTGGCGCTGCTGTTCGGCGGACTCGTGTTCTACACGATCAGCCAGGCAAAACGAAAAGACATTTTCTTGCGCCGGATTCCGGGTCTCGATGCAGTGGATGAAGCGATCGGGCGATCGACAGAATTGGGCAAGCCGATTCTCTATCTTACCGGCGCGCACGACATGAGCGATCCGTCTACCATTGCGGCGGCGGTGATTCTTGGCCGTGTCGCGAAACGCACGGCAGCCTATGAAACCGAATTGATGGTACCGCATCGCGATCCCATCACAATGGCCGTCTGTCAGGAGATCACCAAACAAGCCTATCTCGAAGCGGGGAAGCCGGATCTCTTCAAAGAAGACGCCAACTTTTTCATCACGTCGGATCAGTTCAGCTATACCGCTGCGGTCGACGGCATTATGCTTCGCAAGAAGCCGGCGGCGAACTTTTTTATGGGAGCCTATTTTGCCGAGTCGTTACTCTTGACAGAAACCGGCGCGAGTACCGGCGCGATCCAGATTGCCGGAACCGATTCCGATCACCAACTGCCGTTCTTCGTGACGACGTGCGATTATACCTTGATTGGAGAAGAGCTCTACGCGGCCAGCGCCTATCTGTCTCGTGAGCCCGTCCAGATCGGCACGCTACGCGGCCAGGACCTCGGCAAAGCGGTGTTGCTGAGCGTGATCGGGATCGGGACAATTCTGGCGACCATCGGCGTCGTCTTCCATGTTGAGTGGCCGCAACTGCTGCTGGACTTCTTTAAGGACGTGAAATGATTTTCATGCGTCGCCAGATGCCGCTCTTGATCACCATGATCACCGGATTGGTGTTTGCCGCGCAATATTACGTGCCGCATCCGGCTTCGGAGCAGTTGCTGACGTCCGTGACCAAGTGGCTGCAGATCATCGGCGGCTTCGCTCTCGTACTCGGCGTCACGAGTCTCTTCCACCAGCATGCGGCGAAGATCAGGCGGAAAGAAGCCGGGTGGGGCTACAGCCTCGTGCTCTATGCCGGGATGCTCGGCACTATTGCGGTCGGACTCTTGGCGAACGGTAAAGAAAGTGTCGATGGCGTCTCGACGGCGTTTGGATGGGTCTACAACTTCATGATGGTGCCGTTGCAGGGGACGATGTTCGCGATCTTGGCATTTTTCATCGCCTCGGCGGCCTATCGGTCGTTCCGAGCACGCAGCCGCGAAGCGGCGGTCCTGCTGATTGCCGCCGTTATCGTGATGATGGGGCGTGTGCCGCTTGGCGAGTATTTAATCCCGATCAGCGGCGACATCTCGCAATGGATTCTGAATGTCCTGAATGCGTCGGTGAGGCGCGCGATTTTGATTGGCGTCAGCCTCGGGACGATCGCGCTGTCGTTGAAGATTATTTTTGGAGTCGAGCGATCCTATCTGGGCGGGGGCAAGGAATAACGGTCACCGTTCAACGTTACTCGTTAAACGATGAAGTCATGAGCCGATTAACGAATAACGATTCACGAATAACGGTCTTACCATGACATTTGCCGAACGCATGCTCAAGATCGACCGCCGCATCATTTTCGTGGTGATCGGGATTTGCACGCTCTTGCCCTTGCTGTACCCGGTCGGTCTCCCTATTAAGATTTCGCCGGAGGTGCGAGGCGTCTACGACTACATCGAACAAATGCCGGAGCGTTCGGTGTTTCTGTTGTCCATCGATTTCGACCCAGCCTCGAAGCCGGAGCTGCACCCTCAAGCGATCGCGCTCTTGCGTCACGCGTTCCGAAAGAACCTGCGGGTGGTCGCTATGACGCTCTGGGTGTCAGGGACGGGCATGGCCGACCAGCTGGTGTCGCAGGTGGCCAAAGAAATGGGGAAAGAGAGGGGGAAGGACTACATCTTTCTCGGCTGGAGTCCAGGCGGTTCTGCGGTCATCATCAACATGGGACAGGATCTCTACAATTCCTTCCCAAGCGATTATGGTGGGAAGCCGACTAAGGGCCAGCCGGTGCTGGATGGCGTCTTCAGCCTCAAGGATGTGACCTATGCGATCAGTTTGGGGGCGGGTAATCCTGGCGTCGAAGCTTGGTACGTATTCGGAAAGGACAAATACAAATTCGAGCTGGGCGGAGGCTGCACGGGAGTGATCGCGCCGGGGCTCTATCCATTATTGCGCAGCGGGCAGATCAACGGCTTGATCGGTGGACTGCGGGGCGCGGCGGAATATGAAAGCTTGATCGGACAGAAGGGCCGAGCCGTCGCAGGGATGGATGCGCAATCGGCGACGCACCTGGCCATTATTGTGCTCGTGGCCATCTGCAATCTGTTTTATTTTTCAATACGGCGGCAGGCGAACCGACCATCACAGGGATCATAAAGGACTCGCACGGGTATGGATGCCACAATGTTCGGCGCATGGGTCGCGACAGGGTTAACTCTATTTATTTTCTCCTTTTTGTATAAGGACAACCCGCTGTTCAAGTTGGCCGAACACCTCTATGTCGGGGTCTCAGTCGGCTACACGATCGTGAAGGCCTACGACACGGTCTTAATCCACCTCATTCTGAAGCCCATTTTCGAGAACGGCGAGATCGCGCTGCTGATTCCTGTGGCCGTCGGGTCCTTGATGCTCACGCGTTACGTACCGAAGGCCTCGTGGCTCTCGCGCTACGCCTTCGCCTTTATCGTGGGCGTCGGATCGGGACTGGCGATTCCACGAACCATTTCGTCGTTCATCCTGAAGCAGATCGAGGATACGGTCCGCCCATTGCTGATGTTGATGCCGGGCGGCGAGGTTTCGTTTAGCTGGAATCTGTTGAATCCCGCCAGCAGCATCAACGTCATCATTATTCTCATCGGCGTCAGTTCGGTGCTCTTCTACTTTTTCTTTTCGGTCGAGCATACGGGGCCCGGCAAGGCGGTCGCGCGCACCGGGATTCTCTTCCTCATGATCGCCTTCGGCGCTGCTTTTGGTTACACCGTGATGGCCCGCATGTCGCTCTTGATCGGCCGCCTGACCGACCTCATCGAGTTTTCCGACGCCTCTTACGGTCGCCCTACCCTCTGGTTGTTGATTCTGACCATCGGAATATTGGTCGGGTTGAGTCGACGCAAGCCGCAAGGCGAGCCCCCAGAGGCCTATTAGGACCCTGCTTTCCCCATTGCAGGTCCGGAAACCGGTTCGTTACAATGGCGTTCGCGAATGAGGAGCACCATGACGACCGGCACTGCCAAAGATCCCAAACAGTACCCGATCCTCCGTAACCTCCAGTTCTCGCCGATTAAGGAGGGCGAAGAGCAATACATCGTCCTTTGGGACCCGACCGGGTTGAGCAAAGAAAAGCTCGTCCTCCCGCTGAACTACTTTTTCATCATCCAACATTTCGACGGTGCGCATTCCCTCCAAGAGATCGGCGGGCTGTACCTGAAGCGATTCGGCGAATTCCTCATGCCGGACAAGGTGGAGCAGTTGGTGGTCGATTTGGATACGAAGTTCTTTCTCGAGGGGGATCGGGTTGAGTTGGTCAAAAGGCAGACACAAGAGGCCTATCGACACGCCCCCCTTCGTCAGGCCATCTTTGCCGGAAGAAGCTATGAATCAGACGGCGCCAAGCTCAAGAAGCAGATTGATGGATTCTTTGCGTCAAAGGAAGGACCGGATTTCAAGCCGTCAGAGAACAAGGGCAAGGCGATCAAGGGTCTCGTGGCGCCGACCTACGATCTCAAGCAGGCGGGTCCCATCTATGCTTGGGCCTATAAGGAATTACAGGAAGCCCAGCAGCCGGATGTGTATGTGATGATTGGGACTGCCCATGCGGGTCTCGACAACCTGTTCGCCGTCACCGATAAGGATTTTGAAACCCCACTGGGTGTCGTGCCGGCTGATCGGGCCATCCTTCAAGGGCTCAAGTCGCTCGTGCCGGAGTTCTTTGCGGAAGATATCGCGCACCAGGCCGAACATGCCATCGAGTTTCAGCTGCCCTTCATGCAGGTCGTGGCAGATCCCACGAAGCAAGTCACGATTGTACCGATTCTGTCCTCCTTCTCGGCCTCCAGCATGGGAGATCCTTCCGTTCGCGGCGCAGTCGATCGATTTCTGAGCGCGTTGCGCGAGGTGATTGCCGCGTCCGGGAAGACGGTCTGTGTGATCGCAGCAGGGGAGTTGGCCCAT
>JBKJWE010000174.1:0-2794 GCA_046717045.1 Nitrospiraceae bacterium
TGAAAGTGCTCAAGCAAGTCAGCGTGGTGTTGACCAAGATCTCCGACAAGCAGATCCGGATAGAAGGCCACACGGACAATGTTCCCATCAGCTCCAAGCTGAAGGACCGCTTCCAAAGTAATTGGGAGTTGTCGACGGCCCGCGCTACCAGTGTAGTCCGCTATCTCATCGATCACGGTGGGATCGATCGACAGTTCTTGTCGGCCGTCGGCTATGCCGACACCCATCCGCTCGCCTCGAACGATTCCGAAGAAGGGCGAACGTCCAATCGACGGATTGAGATTGTGCTGTATCCAAAAGACCTGTCCCAGGTTGTCGCGTCGCCGCGGCCTGAGATGCACTGATCGAGCCTTCTCAGCGGAACGCGTCGGAAGTCGTAGGCTCGCCTTACGACCTCCGACAGCCTGCGGAGCAGGCCGATATTGTTTCGCGTTGCAGATTGCCGAAGACTGTGCGGCACGCGGGGACCTCAATGATCCGCCGCTGGCAGATTGGTTCAGCCTCCTGCTAGGACTTGATCCGTATCAGAAGAGTGTGGTTCTATCCCAACCCAGGTCGACCATCGGCTGAGGGGTGCATCATGCGCTGGGAAGGGCAACGGGAAAGCGACAATGTCGAAGACCGTCGCAGCATGGGACCGGCCCGGATGGGCGGCATCGGTCTCGGAGGTATTCTCCTTGTGCTGGCTGTCAGTTATTTCACCGGCACGAACCCGCTCACGCTGATCGAAATGCTCGGCGGGGTGCAAGACGTGATGCAACCGTCTGCGCCGACCCAATCCGGCCCTACCGGTACGCCCAACGATCAGCTCGGCAAGTTCGCCTCGGTTGTCCTGGCCGATACCGAAACCACTTGGCGCAAGATCCTCGGGCCGCAGTATAAAGATGCGCGCATGGTGCTCTTTACCGGTGGCGTGCAATCTGCGTGCGGAACGACGTCATCGGCCGTCGGCCCCTTTTACTGCCCAGGCGACCACAAGCTTTATCTTGACTTGTCGTTTTTCGATGAAATGTCGCAACGCTTGGGGTCGCCGGGTGACTTTGCCCAGGCCTACGTCATCGCGCATGAGTTCGGTCACCACGTCCAAAACCTGATGGGTATCGCGGGAAAGGTGAATCGACTCCAGCGGCAAGTCTCGGAAGCAGAAGGTAATGCATTGTCCGTGGGCATGGAGTTACAAGCCGACTGTTTCGCCGGCGTCTGGGGGCATCACGCCAAGCGCGAGCGCAATCTGATCGAGCCCGGCGACTTCGAAGAAGGACTGCGTGCGGCCTCAGCCATTGGAGACGACCGACTGCAGAAACAATCCCGTGGCTATGTCCAGCCGGAAAGCTGGACGCACGGCTCCTCCGAACAGCGCATGACCTGGCTGAAACGCGGACTGGAAACCGGCGACCCGAACGTCTGCGATACCTTCTCGAACAGCCGGCTCTAGCCCCATCATTTCCATGGATTCGGATACAGCCCAGCATGAGGATCACTCGCGCGAATCCGCATCCCAAGGCATTTGCGCAGCCTTTCTGGCCGATGCACCCTGGCGTGCCAAATCCGTTATAGCCGCAGGCGCCACGATGGCGGCAGGACTGGCTTCGTGGATTACCGATTACTCGTCGCCCGCCCTGGCTCAACTGGGTGGGAGCTACGTCGCAGGGTTTTTCATTGGGTGGGCATTCCGCCGGTTTTTGAAAATGGCAGCCATCGTCGCGGGCTTGGTATTCGCCGGCATCGCGGTGCTGAAAGGAACCGGATGGTTGGATCTGGACTGGGCGTCCATTGAAATACAGGTCCAGCAGAGCATGGTGTACCTCCAGCGCGGAGCAGCAGGGGTCAAACAGTTTCTTTCCGGCGCGCTCCCGTCGGCTGGAGCGGGAACCGCAGGCGCATTTTTTGGGTTTCGGAAGAAGTAGGAAAGCGAGAGCACGCGTCGGGGTGGGAACGGCACTAGTTGCTGAGTGTTTTATCGATTTTCTTTCCCGCCTTTTCAAATCCTTCCACTGTCTTGTCCGCCGCCTTCTTGAGTTTTTTTTCTACCTTGTCGACTACGTGTTTCTCTTCGATTTTCTTCGCGGCCTTCGTCACACCTTCTTCGATCTTCTTCCCGACTTTTTTGGCCGTTTCACCTACCCGCTCGACGACCCCAGGCCCCTCTTTCGATGTCGAGTCAGCAGCAAACAGGATTGCTCCCCTGCCTGCTCCCATCGCCGATATCCCCATGATAGTGACGAGAATCCACTTTACCGTCATGATGTCCCCCCTGTCTTCAGTCCTGTGAACTTATTATACTGTGACTCGATCCGATTCACCTAGCGAAAGGGATTCGTCATGAACCGCCGACCCAGCGCTCGTCTGCACAGTCAGGCCCTACAGGCCGTATACGCCATCGCGGCCCTCACCGGACTTCTCTTCCTCCCCTATGCATGGGCGGAGACCGGCACGCGCGAGACCTTCGACCGCGCCAAGCTCGCCACGGTTGGGATTTTGGAAGATACCCAAGACCCCCGCATACCGGAGAAGCCTGGGAAAATTGCCGTGCGTGGCACGGGCGTCCATTTCCGTGACGGATATATCGTGACGGCGCGGCATGCGGTGGAAAGGAATAGGTCTCCAGGCGCTAACGTCATGAAACAGATTCGCGTCATGACCACGGATCTACACGAACTCCCCGCTCAGCTGGTCGGCGAAAGCGCCTATCTCGATGTGGTCCTGTACCGGATCCCCGAACAATACCGAGCCATTCTGACAGCCTCGGCGGCCTTCGCCACGGGCGAGGTGACTGCAGGCACGGAAGTCTTCA
>JBKJWE010000175.1:0-3255 GCA_046717045.1 Nitrospiraceae bacterium
GTCCGCCACCTGCGCCTGCTCTTTGTACTTCCAATGCGCCGCAATCCCGTACTCCGCCACGCGATGCATCTCATCCGTCCGAATCTGAAATTCGACGTGTTCCCCTTTCGGTCCAACCACGGTCGTATGCAGCGATTGATAGAGGTTGGACTTGGGTATGGCAATGTAATCCTTGAAGCGCCCCGGCACAGGACGCCAGAGCGAATGGATAACGCCCAGTAGCGCGTAGCAATTCATCTTCGTATCCGTCACGATCCGCAAGGCGGTCAAATCATAGACATCTTCGAAGGTGATCGACTGCTTGTTCATCTTTTGATAGATGCCGTAGAGATGCTTCGGGCGGCCATACACCTGCCCGGCCATCCCATTGTCTGTCATCGCCTTGTTGACGAGTTGGATGACCTCGTCGATGTAGTGCTGCCGATCTTCGTCCCGTTTCGCCACCCGGATGCGCAGGGTCTCGTAGACATCCGGCTTCATGTGCTTCAGGCACAAATCTTCGAGCTCGTTCTTCATCCAGCCGATCCCTAGCCGATTCGCGAGCGGCGCATAGATCTCAAGCGTCTCTTGGGCGATTTCCTGGCGCTTCGCATGCCTGAGATGCTCGAGCGTCCGCATGTTGTGAAGCCGGTCGGCCAGTTTGATGAGGACGACGCGGATGTCATCGGCCATCGAGAGCAGCATCTTCCGAAAATTCTCCGCCTGCTTCTCCTCGTGGCTGCGGAATGTGATTTTGCCGATCTTGGTGACGCCGTCGACCAGATGCACCACGTCCTTACCGAACTCGCGTTCGAGTTCATTCGGTGTGGCTACGGTATCTTCGAGAGTGTCGTGGAGCAACGCGGCCACGATGGCCGTCACGTCGGTTTTCAGGGAGGTGAGCACGCCCGCGACGGCGATAGGATGCTGCAGGTAGGGTTCTCCGGACCGCCGACGCTGGCCTTGGTGCGCCTTGGCGGAAAACTCATAGGCTTTGCGCACCATACTGAGATCGGCCTCGGCATGATAGCTCTTCACTCGATCCAGGAGTTGCTCAATGTCTGTAACTGTTTCGTAGACCATCGCATCACTCGCTCACGCCGGCAGGGCATTGAAAAAGTCCGCCAGCGGCGTTCTCACATCGGTCAGAGACTCGCCGTACGGCGCAGAGCACCCATCACCTCTTCGCTCGCTGCGGCCTTGCCTGCGGAACGGCGCGTCTGGGCGCGCCGGGGCTGGGCGGGTGAGAACCGTGGCCACTTTGAACAACCTGCGGGTGTTTTTGGTTCCTGTTCATCATCCAGACCGTACTGTGCCCCCATGATCTATCCTCAATCGTTCAAGTACCGCTGGGCCGCACGTCGCGAATACGCAGTTGAATCCGATCGTAGCCGTTCCAATGGTTGAGTTCCGGAGTGAATGCCAGATCAACCGGCATGCGAGCTGGGATGCCTCTCTCCCCAAGCGACTTCATCCCGAATCCGATGCTGTCGAACGGCGACGAACTGCCCTGCCGCACCGTCATCTTCAGATGCTTCTCCCCCACCGTACGCGCGTCCATCACGTTCAAACCTGTCACGGCAAAAGTCGGTTCGGGGTTCCCCGCTCCGAAGGGATGCAATGAGCCGATTTCTTGGATCAGTTGCAAATTGACTTCGTGTAATCGCAATTCCGCATCGACGTGCAACGTCGGCACATTCGTGGCATCGCTGGACCATCCAGCCACCACATTGCAGAAACGCCCACGGAATTCATCGAAACGCGATTCGCGCACCGTCACGCCTGCTGCACTGGGATGACCGCCGAACGCCTCGACCAGATCCCGGCAGGAAGCCAGACCCTGATAGAGATCGAACCCGTCGATCGTCCGCGCCGATCCCTTCCCTATTCCCTGCTCATTCATTGAAATCACAATAGTGGGGCGGTTGAACCGTTCGACCAAACGCGCCGCCACGATTCCTACGACGCCCAGATGCCAGCGGCGAGAGGCCAACACCAGCGCAGGCGGCAGTTCTTGATCTTTCAACTCCGCCAAGGCTTCGGACATGATGTCGGCTTCGATCTTCTGCCGTTCACGGTTCAGCTGCTCGAGCCGATCCGCGAGCCGTTGTGCCTCAGCCGGAGACTCCGTCGTGAGCAGTTGTACACCCAGCATTGCATGGTCCAATCGACCGGCTGCATTGAGTCGCGGGGCCAGCCTGAACCCAATCGTTTCAGCCGTACAGTCTCTCGTGATTCCAGCCACCAGTTTCAGCGCCCGCACGCCACAACGAGAACCACGTGAGAGTTGCACCAACCCTTCACGGACGAATCCCCTATTCTCATCGTGCAACGGCACCACGTCGGCGATAGTGGCCAACGCCACCAGATCGAGCAAGGAGTCCAGCGGCACACCGGCTTGTCCATATCGAATCGTATAGGCCTGACAGACCTTGTACGCCAATGCGGCCGAACAGAGTCCGCGGAAAGGATAGCGTGCTCCGGCACGATGGGGATTCAATACCGCCACCGCCGGCGGCATCTGCTCATCTGTCTGGTGATGGTCGGTTACGATCACATCCACACCCAATTGTTTGGCTAACTCGATTTCTCGATGCGAGGTCGTGCCACAATCGGAAGTCACCAACAACCGGATGCCCTCGTCGGCCAGCCGTTGCACCGCACCGCCATTCAGTCCGTAGCCTTCCCGCATCCGATGCGGGATATAGGCCTGCGCCTGGGCGCCCAGCCCCTGAAAAAATGAGAGATAGACACTCGTCGCCGTCATGCCATCGACGTCGTAGTCCCCGTAAAAACAGATCGATTCGTGCGTCGTAACAGCACGATGCAGCCGCTCGACGGCTTGCTCCATATCGGGAATCAGAAAGGGATCGTGCGGGGGCGGATTCGACATCCACGACGAGGCCTCGTCCAGATTCGTCACTCCACGGGCCACCAGCAAGGAGGCGGTAGCGGAGGAAATCGACAGGGCCTGGGCAAGAGCCTCCCGCTGAGAGGGATTGATATCGCGGAAGACCCAGAGCTTGGACTTCATGGAAGCCTCACAGGACTCGGAGGCACAAGATTATCTAAATGACTGAGATTTAAGGGGATACTATAAGGGTCCCCGACCTTTGTCAAACCGGGCTAAAGGAGTCTCGGGAAGTTCTGTACTGGGCAAGGAAGCGAGGTAAATAGGAGAAAAACGAAGGGAGGAAGTCACCGATCAAGCGACCGCTACTCCCCCCCCTTTTGCACGTAGTTCTTGACGAATTCTTCAGCGTTCTTTTCGAGGAC
>JBKJWE010000176.1:0-3427 GCA_046717045.1 Nitrospiraceae bacterium
GTGTCTAAGGGATTGGTACCTTAACACGCCATTTTCCGGCAAGGCAAGCAGAGCAAGGCCTCGCCAGAGGCGCTAGCGTAGCGGCCAACACGGGTGGTAAACTGAAGCTGGGTGCGGGTGTCAACGAATCTGGTTTCAGCGCGTCAGTCCCAACATAGGTCATGACGATGCCACAGATTTTCAGCCCGTGCAGACTCGTACGACTGTCCCTCTCCCTCCGGTCATGCCTCCTCTTCCAGCTGTGCTGGTCAATCCCGACCCAAGCAGAGGTCCGAGTCGTCACCGCCCAAGGCGAACATCGCATGGGTGATCGCGACACCAGAGAAGATGCCATCCGCCTCGCAACCGAAGCTGCCAAACGAAATGCCCTCGAACAGGTGGCGACGTATTTGGAAAGCGTTACGGTTGTAGAGGGTTTGGACGTTACCAGAGATGAAATCCACACCTATACAGCCGGGCTGGTGTTGGTCCTGGATCAGCAGGTCAACACGACACTCGATAATGAGATTGTGGTCGTCCAGGTCAATCTCGAAGCGCAGATCGATACGGAAGAGGTCGGACAGGCGATCGCGGCCCTGCGGGAAAATGAAGATGCCCGCCAGCAGCTGGTTGCGCTCAAACAAGAAAACGAGCAATTACAGCAAGAGCTCAACACAGCCAATCAAACCCTGGTGAACGCCTCCACCCCGGAACAAACCCAGCAAGCCTCCCAACAGCGACAAGACATTCTGAACCGGGTGCAGTCGAACGCCATGGTTTCGCAGGCGTGGACCGACTGGGTGCTCGTTGGCCCTGTGGCGTATCCCTATGGCTGGATCGGTGGCATACATCCTCTGGCCCTCTTGAATGCTGCACGGGGTCTCTATCCAGGCAGCCCGCACATCGCTGTTGCTCAACAAGTCATCACCACCAGACAACCGCCGACAGCGCCCCAACCACCGTCGCCGCCGACGCCTGGATCGCAGACCGTTCCGCGAACGCTCAACGAGATTTCTCATCGCACACCGACAGCGCCGCCGCACATCGGGAATCAACCAATGACCACGATGCAACCAGGCTCGCGCGGATTCACCGATATCCGCCAACTCAATCCATTGCTGCCGCCGCAATTTCAGAGCGGGTTTCCACCGACCACGCAGCAATCAGTGCCACCAAACTCGCGTTCAGCGCGCGCCTTACAGCAGTTTTTGCAGCCGCCACCGCAGACGGCGGCAGGCGTTCCGCCCTCTCCGCAACAAGTTCCGGTGCCAGGATCACGATCGGTTCGTGCGCTTCAACAGTTTCTGCAGCCCTCGCAGGCCGCGGCAGGCGTGCCATCTGTTGCGCAGCCACCGGTAGCCAGACGATTGCCTTCGACGTTTGGCCAACATGTGCCTCGTGACTCCCATCGGTTTGCTCCGCGATCATTCGGCAGCGGAGGGATGGGAGGAGGACGGGGGGGCGGCGGCGGGCGTGGTGGTGGTGGACGAGGGAGGTAATCGGTGAGGCCAGGAATCGGCACATTGATTGTGCTTCTCGCTGTGGGAGGCTGCCTCTGCCTGCTGCCGCCTCCTGTACAGTCGGCGGACGCTGGCGAGGTCCGGACCCACGCGGAGCAATCGTTTGATCAACTCAAGCAGCACACCGAACCAAAAGACTCTACAAGAGCGTCGCCCGGGTCACGCCCCAGAATAGAAGATCGCAGCAGTCACTCCTCAGACCAATATCTGATCGGCAAGGGTCAGGGGGATCTGGCCAAAGGACAGATCGTCTGCCAACGAGTCTCGGAACTGTCCGCACGCACCGATCTCGCCAAGCAGATCCGCATTCTCGTGAAAGAACACATGGTGGACCGCATCCGCGAACGGACCGGCCGCGAAGCCGAGCAAGACATCGAAGTCACGCGTGAGGAAATCGTCCAGGAGTATCTACAAGGCGTGAAGATCGTCGATCGACAGATCGACGAAGGGAATAAAATCTGTACCGCCACCGCCATCATGCCGGAGATTCAGATTCAGCCCAGGCAGGCTCCGGACCAGCCGGAGCCCATCACCACGATCGCTCGCTAGTCGGTTGCACTCCTCGCGTGCTTTCGGGTAAGAATCCCCCGCCATGCCAATCGAGAATAATTTCCAGCACGACGAACTGTCCCGGAAAAGTCCCGGTGATCGACTCGCCATGGCCGAGCTCTCGCCTGATGCGCCGCCTGATTCTCCCGCCTGGCTCGAGGCGATGGCTCTACATGGAGCGAAGCTGTCACAAGCCGGCGTGCGAGCCGTCGTCTTCCTACACGGGTCCATCATCGGCACTGATGTGTTCGGCATGCAGCGCCTGGACGAAGCCGGCGGATTGAAGCGAGGGTATTCACGAGGGGTATCAGGCGTCGATGCCCTGCTGGCGGCCATGCGTGAAGGCAGCAACGGCATTCCTCCTCTCCCCGGAGGGATGAAGCCACCGCTTGCCAACGACGACGAGACAAAGAAGCTCCTGGACGATCAGGTCGGCGATGCGGGTAATTTTACGAATGCGGCGGTCGGCTTGTTCCAGCAAGCCTTTAATAGAAAGATCACCACACCTATCGTCTGCCTGCGCACACTTTGGTCGTCTGAACACCATCATCTCGGGCGCGCGATTGCTGCCGTTCGATTGCTGGATGACTTGCGCAACCTCTGCGAAACTCAGAAACTCTCATCTGGAGATCGCATCCTCGTGCATGCGCACGGTCAAGCCGGCTTGGTACTGGCACTCGCGTCCAATCTGCTCTGTCCCAGCTCGATCAGCGGCAGACCAAAGCTCTTGAGCCTCTTATCGAGCTACGCTGAACAAACCGGTCAATTGGAATTTCCCGCCGCCATTAAACGCATCGAGCCCTTGCTGGTATCCGGCTCCTGCTTGAACGGCGCCGCCTTGGATGTCGTGACGTTCGGCACGGCGGTACGGTATGGATGGGACCTGTCTGGCCTCGGCAAGTTACTGCACATCGTCAACCATCGCAACATGCGGATCGACGGCAAAACATGGTTGTCAAAAATGGAATTGCCACAAATCACGATGGAGATGCCGATTGCATGGGGCGGAGACTATGTGCAGGAACTGGCGGTGGCAGGCAGCGACGCCATGCCGACGACCGAGGCAGCCAAAGCCGCGAACAAAGCACTGTGGGAACTGGTAGAGCCTTACGATGGCTTCGAACGCTGGTTGGAAAATGCCCGGCGTGCGGTCCGCTTCCCAAGCGAAGGCTCCTGCCTGCTTGCCGATTACAAAGATTCAACCGGCTCCACCAACATACGCGACCACTACTACGGACACGCGGCCTACACGCGCCTGAACGCGATGCTGTTCAACACCTCAGAGATCCTGCGGGTCCTCTATTCATAGAGGGCCATCCTCAGCCACCAAATCTCCAAGGATGTTTCATCTTCTCCAGCATCGCCACGCGGGTCTGGAT
>JBKJWE010000177.1:0-4303 GCA_046717045.1 Nitrospiraceae bacterium
AAATCCGCCGTGCTGGTCGTCTATTTCCCCGGCAATAACCAGCCGCATAACTTGTTGATGTTGGATGCCGCCAAGGCCTGGGAATTGGTGTTTGCGGATTCAGAGGAATTCAATCGCTGGGCTGAAGAGCGGTATCGGTGGGTAAAGTCTGCGCTCAATCAGGCGGTCGGCAAGCCGACGCCCTCGCGCATACTTGCCGCAGTATCCTAACTGCCGATCGGCAGGTCGTTTCTTTCCATCAACTCGGGTCGTAGTTCAGATTGGGCCCCAGCCAGCGCTCCAAAGCCGCCAGCGGCATACCCTTCCGCACCTCATAATCCAGCACCTGATCCTTCCCGATTTTCCCGACCGCGAAGTATTTTGCCTCCGGATGCGCGAAGTAGAGTCCGCTCACGGAGGCAGCAGGCAGCATTGCGAAGCTTTCCGTTAAGATCACGCCGGATTTCTGTTCAGCCTGGAGCAGATCGAACAGCAAACGTTTCTCGGTATGGTCTGGACAGGCTGGATAGCCAGGCGCCGGACGAATGCCGCGATAGCGCTCGCGAATCAGATCCTCGGCCGTCAACGCCTCGCTCTTTCCATAGCCCCATTCTTCACGCACGCGCTTGTGAAGACACTCTGCAAAGGCTTCAGCCAATCGATCGGCGAGGGCCTTGACCATAATCGAATTGTAGTCGTCGTGATCACGATCGAATTGTGCGCACAGCGCATCGGCACCGATGCCCGCCGTGAGGGCGAATGCCCCCACATAATCGGCCCGCTTGGAATCTTTCGGCGCCACAAAATCCGCCAAGGCCAGGTTCGGCTGGCCCTGTGGCTTTTCCGTCTGTTGGCGAAGTGTGTGGAATATCGTCGACACCTTCGTCCGCGTCTCATCGGCGTAGACCTCGATGTCGTCACCGACCGAATTGGCGGCAAAGAATCCGTAGACCGCCTTGGCCGTCAACGATTGCTCTCGGACAATTCGATCCAATAACTGATTGGCATCGTCGAAGAGTTCCTTCGCCTTCGGCCCCACCGTACCATCGTTGAAAATCGTCGGATAGCGTCCCCTGAGTTCCCACGTGTGGAAAAATGGAGACCAATCGATAAATGGCACGAGATCCCGAAGCGACTGCTGCTCGATCACCCGCACACCGGCAAACGCAGGTCGAGGAATATCCATGGTGTTCCAATCAGTTCGTAGCTGGTTCGCGCGAGCCTGCACAAGGGACACCAGGGTCTTCGGCCCTCGATCCTGATGCGCCTGTCGAACGTGCTCATAGTCCTCGCGAATTGTCTTGGCAAACTGCTCTTGCTTGTCGAGGCTCAGGAGACTGCCGACGACCCCGACTGCGCGGGAAGCATCCAACACATGCACGGTCGCGTGCTTGTACGATGGCGCGATCTTCACGGCCGTATGTGCCTTGCTGGTGGTCGCGCCCCCGATCAACAGCGGGAGATTCCACCCTTCGCGTGTCATCTCGCGCGCGACGTGCACCATCTCATCGAGCGAAGGCGTAATGAGTCCGCTCAATCCGACAATGTTGACCTGCTGCTCACGCGCGGTGGCGAGGATTTTCTCGCACGGCACCATGACCCCAAGATCAATCACCTCATAGTTGTTACAGGCCAGTACAACCCCGACGATGTTCTTCCCGATGTCGTGCACGTCGCCTTTGACCGTCGCCAGCAAGATTTTCCCTTGTGCCTGGTAGCCGCCCAGCCGCTTCTTTTCCTCTTCCATGAACGGCATCAAGTAGGCCACGGCCTTTTTCATGACTCGCGCACTCTTCACCACCTGGGGGAGAAACATCTTGCCCGAACCGAACAAATCCCCCACGACGTTCATGCCGGCCATTAGGGGGCCTTCAATTACGGAGAGCGGCTTCGGATATTTCTGACGTGCCTCCTCCGTATCCTGGTCGATGTAGTCTGTGATGCCTTTGACCAGCGCATGGGACAGTCGCTCTTCGACCGTGCCGCTTCGCCACTCATCGTCCTTCACGACCTCTTTGCCCTTCTGCTTCACGGTCTCGGCAAAGTTCACCAACCGCTCGGTGGCATCAGGACGGCGGTTCAACAGCACGTCTTCCACAAGTGCCAGCAGATCCTTGGGAATCTCTTCATACACCGCTAACTGGCCGGCATTCACAATGCCCATGTCGAGCCCGGCCTTGATCGCGTTATAGAGAAAGGCTGCATGCATCGTTTCACGAACCACATTGTTCCCACGGAACGAGAAGGAGATGTTACTGATGCCTCCGCTGACTTTGGCTCCCGGCAGATGCTTCTTGATCCAGCGCGTCGCCTCGATGAAATTCACCGCGTAGTTGTTATGCTCATCAATGCCCGTCGCCACGGTCAGGATATTCGGATCGAAAATGATATCGGTCGGTGGGAAGCCGACCTGCTCCGTCAAGATCTTGTATGAGCGGGCGCAGATCTCCTGCTTTCGTTCGAGCGTATCCGCCTGCCCTCGTTCATCGAACGCCATGACGACCACGGCTGCGCCGTATCGGCGAACCAACGTGGCCTGACCCACGAACTTCTTTTCGCCTTCTTTGAGACTGATGCTGTTAACAATGCCTTTGCCTTGAATGTTTTTCAGGCCTGTCTCCAGCACCTCCCACTTCGAGCTGTCGACCATGATGGGGACTTTGCAAATATCCGGCTCCGAGGCGATGAGTCGGAGAAATTTCTCCATGGCCGCTTTGGAGTCCAGCATACCTTCATCCATATTGATGTCGATAATCTGCGCGCCGCCCTCTACTTGTTGCCGGGCGACCGAGAGCGCCGCTTCATAGTCGCCTGCTAAGATGAGTTTGGCGAATGCCGGCGAGCCGGTCACGTTGGTGCGCTCCCCGATATTGACGAAGTTGGATTCTGGCCGGATCGTGACGGCTTCAAGACCGCTCAAGCGGGTATAGGGCTGAACCATCGAGGGCAGATGAGGCTTCACGCCTCGAACGGCCTCGGCAATCAGCTTGATATGAGCAGGCGTGGTCCCGCAGCAACCGCCGACAATATTCAGCCAGCCGTTCTGCGCCCATTCCCTCAGTTGTGGCGCGAGCGATTCCGGCGTCTCGGGAAATCCCGTCGGTAGCAGCGGATTGGGTAAGCCCGCATTCGGATGGCTGCTGATGTAGATCGGTGCGATTTGCGAGAGCTCTTCGATCAGCGGCCGCATTTCCTTCGGCCCCAAGGCACAATTCATTCCGACACTCAATAACGGGACATGCGAAATGGAATTCCAGAACCCCTCGACTGTTTGACCAGTCACGCCGCGGTTGCTGCCGGCCTGAATAAACGTCACCGAGGCCATGACGGGCACTCGCCGCCCGCCGTTATCAAAGACCTGTTGAATGGAAAAGAACGCAGCCTTCGCGTTGAGCGTGTCGAAAATCGTTTCGACAAGGAGAAGATCCGCCCCTCCGTCAAGGAGGCCTCGCACCTGCTCGCTGTACGCCGCCGCCAGCTCTTCGTAGGTCGTCCCTCGCGCCGCTGGATTATTCACATCCGTCGAGATGGAAGAGGTTTTCGTCGTCGGCCCGATCGCCCCGGCCACATAACAGCGTCGCCCTGGCTGGGCCGCTTGAACCTTTTCAACCGCGCGCTTGGCACACTCTGCCCCCGTTTTGGACAGTTCATAACCCAGGGCCTCCATGTGATAGTCCGCCAGAGAGATAGCCTGGGAGTTGAACGTGTTGGTTTCGACAATGTCGGCGCCGGCTTCCAAGTATTGCCGATGGATATCCTCGATGATGGCCGGCTGAGTGATATTCAAGAGATCGTTGTGTCCTTTGAGGTCCTTCTTCCAGTCCTTGAACCGCTCGCCTCGAAAGGCCGCTTCATCCAGCTTCCGCTGCTGAATCATCGTCCCCATGGCGCCGTCCAAGATGAGAATGCGCTCTCGGAGTTCCTGTTCGAGATTGTGCTGAGTATTCGTCATAGCCAGGCCATCATAGCCGACCGATTCTCACAGCGGCAAGCAATCCCCACGATCGCGCCTTGACAGGATGGGGCACCACCGATACGATGGCCTCATCTGCTGGAGATACATGGTGCTCCTCCGTTATCCCCCCCGTACGACTCCTCGCTTCTTCCTGCTTGCGTTCGCCCTAAGCCTCTTCATCTCACCTGGAATTCCCTCGGTTTCGGCTACCCCCTACTTCGAAGATGGCTTCCTTGGATTGACGCAATCGGAACTACACGAGAAGCTTGGAATGCCCCAGGCGGTTCGGGATCGAAAGTCCGCCCTGCGCGTCTTCAATTACTATGCGATTCCCGATTGGGAGAAGTATTTCAGGAAACTGGTTTCGCC
>JBKJWE010000178.1:0-7330 GCA_046717045.1 Nitrospiraceae bacterium
TAAGGCGTGACCGAGCAGGATCGAGGAGATCACCTCTGGTTCCTTTTCTACTCAGCGCGAGAACGGCCCAAGCTGTGGCATCAGGCCGATAGTGCCCGCCGGGCCGATCGGTGAAGCCCCCGTCGGCCACGGTCCGTGCAATGAGGTGTTGAAGAAATGAGGTGAATTGAGGAGGCGTGTTCGCGAGCGTGTCCATTAGTGTGACAGCGCGGGTAACAAGGTTCGGATTATCCTGATGGCGGCCGGCCCTATCACGACGATGAATAGATTAGGAAAGATGAAGAACAGCAAGGGCAAAAGAAGCTTCACGGGCAACTTCGCCGCGAGTTCTTCCGCCTTCATGCGGCGGGTGACCTTCATCGCGTCAGAATGCACCCGAAGGGCCTGCCCGATACTGGTTCCGAACCGGTCTGTCTGGATCAGCAGGGCGACCAGGCTTTTGAACTCATCCAAGTCGATGCGCTTGCTCAGATTGCGCAAGGCGTCCGAACGGGTCACCCCAGTCCGCAATTCTAATGCGAGCAGACGGAATTCATCGCTGAGATCGCGATGGGCGAACCTAATTTCATCGCCGACCCGATTGATTGCCTGATCCAGGCCCAGTCCTGCCTCGACACAGACCACCAGCAGGTCGAGCGCGTCGGGAAGCGCATGGAGGATTCGGGTTTTTCTGCTGCTGGTCATCCAACGCAGCCAGTAGTCTGGCAGATAATAGCCGAAAAAAGCCGCCGCCACGTGATACATGATCAATGTGCCATAGCTTGGGAACCCCAAGATCTTCGTCGGAATCAGCGCCATCCCAAATAGCAGGCCAGTTGCGCAAAACAGCTTGGAGCCGAGGAACAGGATTGGGGTCCGTGGATGGCGGTATCCGGCTGTGATCAAGGACTGCCGGATGCTCAGGACGTCGGCTTCGTCGCTCGGTTTCATCGCCTTGCCGAGACGCTCGATCAATTGGGTAAAGCGGGTTTTCAGGGAGTCTAGCCAGCTCAGTTCCTGAGCCGACTCGGGAATGTCCATGCGGTGCTCTACCCGCCTCTTCCAGGTTTGGACCGCTTCACGCGAGCTGAGATAGACGTAAATTGCCAAACTGGCCACCAGGCAGAAAATAAAGGTCAAGACACTGAAGAGGATCGGACCTTCCATCTTAGTCTCCTCCTAGACCTTGATCGCGATCATGCGCTTGGTGACAAGGGCGCCGGTGATCATTAACAGAGTGCCGATTATTGTCATTTTATGTCCGATAGGGTCTGTAAACAGGAGCGAAATATACTCCGGACTAGTTTTATAGAGAAAGGCACCGAGCGCCAGTGGTAATGCGAACAAAATGAGCGCTGAAAATCTGCCTTCCGCGGAGAGAACCTTGACTTTCATTTGCAACTCAAATCGCTTGCGGATGAGCTCGCTCAACGACTCGATGATTTCCGCCAGATTGCCGCCGGTCTCGCGCTGTAGATTCACGGAGGTGACGAAGAACTTCATGTCCACGCAGTCCACCCGGTTGGCAAGGTTCTGGAGTGCCTGAGGGACGGAAAATCCCATCGAGACCTCATTAAAGGCTTGTTTGAATTCGGTTCCGATCGGATCCGAGAACTCCTCTCCGACCAGTTTCATGCCGACGAAGAAGGCGTGCCCGGAATGCAAGGCTCTGGCAACGAGTTCTAGGGCCTCCGGGAGTTGACGGTGAAATTCCGCCATGCGCTTAGTTCTTTTTCGCCAGAGATACAGGAATGGAAAGGAGGCGCCGAGCCCGGCGCCGACCAACGTAATGAGGACATGCGCACCAAACCGCACGGAGATCAGGCCCGCCGTAATGGCCAGGAGTCCGGAAAGGATCAGGAAGGCGGCCAGCGGAAGGCGGGCTTTGGCCCGCGCATGCAAGGTGCGGAGGCTGTTCAGCTGTCTCAACCCCATCAGCAAGTCATTGAGCCAGGGGATATCGCTCACCACGTCCTTGCGGACGATGTCACCAGCAACTCCCTGAGCCTGAGCCTGAGACTGGCGTTCTGCGGACCATTTTTGCAGGCGTTCAATCACGCGCTCAGTTTTCTGGTAGGCGAACATGCGATAGACGTAATAGCTACCTTCCAGGAGCAGCAGGACGGTGGCGAAGATGCCGAGCCCGATCAGACTGGTCAGCATTCGTACACCTTGCTGGCATCGAAGATGTCTTGAGAAATGGGAATGCCGTAGGCGTGGAATCGCTCGATGAACTTCGGACGCACGCCGGTTGTCTTGAACCGCCCCTTGATCCGTCCGTTCTGGTCTATGCCGGTCTGTTGGAAGGTGAAAATTTCCTGGGTGGTCACGACCTCCCCCTCCATCCCCGTCACTTCCTGGATGCCCGTCACCTTCCTAGTACCATCCGAGAGACGCGTCAGTTGGATAATGACATTCAAGGCCGAGGAAATGTAATGCCGTAAGGCTTTGTTGGAGAGGTTGAGGCCAGCCATGGCGACGAGTGTCTCGAGTCGGGTCAGCGCGTCACGCGCCGAGTTGGCGTGGAGGGTGGTCAACGACCCGTCATGGCCGGTGTTCATGGCCTGAAGCATATCGAGGCTTTCCGCGCCTCTGACCTCGCCCACGATGATCCGGTCCGGACGCATACGGAGCGCGTTTCGAACCAGGTCGCGCTGGGTGACTTCGCCCCGTCCCTCAATATTAGCAGGCCTCGTTTCCAGCCGCACCACATGCTCTTGACGAAGTTGGAGTTCGGCCGCGTCCTCAATGGTGACGATCCGTTCCTGACTCGGGATGAATCCGGACAGGACGTTCAAGATCGTCGTTTTCCCGCAGCCTGTCCCGCCGGAGATCAACACGTTGAGCCTGGCTTGAACAATCCCTTGCAGGAATTCGCCCATTTCCGGGGTCAGCGATTTCTTGTCGGTCAGATGGTGCAATTGAAGGGGATCCTTGCTGAATTTTCTGATGGACATGGCGGGCCCATCGAGCGCCAGGGGGGGGATGATCGCATTGACTCGGGAGCCGTCCATCAATCGGGCATCCACCATCGGCGACGACTCGTCGATCCGGCGTCCCACGCGGGCCACGATCTTGTCGATGATCTTCCTGAGATGTACGTCATCCCGGAATTGAACCGAGGTCAGCTCCAGCCGCCCGAATCGCTCGACAAACACTCGTTTGTACGTATTGACGAGGATGTCCGCCACGGTGGAATCGGACAGCAGTGGTTCCAAGGGGCCCAGTCCTAACACTTCCCACAGGATTTCCTGGGTCAGTTGAGCGCGCTCTCGAAGATTCAGCGGGACCGACTCTTGCTGAAGAGTCTGCTCGATCACCTTGGTGAGTTGGGGAGACAACGTGTCCTGGTTCATCGCGCTGACCGCGGGGAGATCGAGTAGTTCGATGACACGTTGATGGACTCTCTCTTTCAGGTCCTGATAGGTGGCGCTCAACTCAGCTCCGGTAACTTGCTTTCCGCTCAACATTATTGTGTCCTCCGGAGATCAATCAGTCCAGCTTCGTATCACTCGTTCAAAAGACTTGGTTCTTCGCTTTGGCGTCAAATCCCAAGCTCGGCAGATACCGGGCTAAGAAGGAGCCTTTTTTCTCGGGCTCGACCTCGGAGAGATGAGAGCCCCGGTTGTGACGTTTCGCGAGATCTGCGGCCTGCTGCAGGTACCACTGCGTGACAGCAGCTTTCGGCGCCACTGCCTTGAGCGACTTGCCATGGATGATGGCCTGGTTGACCGTCGCATAGTCATTCGGAATGAGTCCGACCATCTTGTGAGCGAGAGACTCTTCGGTGTGGCGCAAAATTTCTTCGTCTTCCTTGCTGTATCGGTTGACCATGAGCAAGATCTTATCTGAGCCGTAGTGCGCGGCATGGAGCAGCTCCAGCAGCCGTTTGGTCCTCCGGATCGTCGGCAGGTTCAGGGTCATCTCGACCATGACGCTTGAGGAGTAATCCAAGGCTTCTCTCGTGGCATTCTCCAGAATATGTCCGCAATCAACGAAGACGTAGTCGTAGCGTGACCGCATCAGATCAAGGGTCCGTAAGACGCAACCGGGAACCGGCTCAATCCCATCCATGCCGTCATAGCCCGAGGGCAGGAGATCGATTCCTGATTCGTGCTTGGCCAGCACGCTTTGAAGGATGGTCTCATCCAACCGGCTGATGTCGTCGGACAGGTCGCGGAGGCCTCGAAGCGCCGGCAAATCCAGAAAGAGCGGTAAATCGCTGTCGTGCCTATTGAGGTCCACCAGAGCGACTGACTTGTGCTGGGCGATCTGTCTCAAACTCATCGCCAGGTTCGTCGCGACGGTACTCGTCCCGATCCCACCTTTCGCACCGAGGATACTGACAACGACCCCTGCCTTTTTCTCACTCGTCAGATTCTTGGCTTTGGCCCGTTCTTCGAAACGCGCGAGCGCCGTCTCCACCTCCTGCCGATTGATCGGCTGGGGAATGAACTCTTTCACTCCGATTCGGAATGCTTCCAGGATCACCTGAGGATCGGTGCGGCTGGCGGTGAGAAAAATTTCGGTCTGCGCCGCCACGTTTAGCGTAGAACGGATCGCGGCAAAGGTGCGCTGATGGCTTCCCTCATCAAGCTCAAGCACCACCATATCCGCTGAGCCTTGACTTTTGGTCTGATTGAGAATAATGCCGCGGCGAGCAGTGAGAATTTCGGCAAAGGCGCTGCGCACCGTGTCGTTCTTGCACTCCAGCGAAACCGTTAGAAAACGAGCCATGCGTCCTCCGCCGCCGATCAGAATTTACTGCACGAGTCCTGGGATACTCGCAAAGGTGCCGAAGTTGGCGCCGCCGCCTTGCCCCCCCTGGACGCTGTTGCAGGTAACAATGCCATCGATTTGCATCGTGGGAGGGCCTTGGACATTGGTGATATTAGCGGTCGCATAACCGACGATCATCATCGGGCCGCTGGGATTGGCACAACTGGTGTCCTGGTAAACGGGGACAGTGACTTCCCATACAGTAGGGTCGCCTTGCGGCAACTGGGTGTTGAAAAGATTAATCAGGTTCGGGAACGCGCTGGCGACGTTCCCTCCGATAAATTCCAGGGACGTCACGCCGGCGGTGGTTCCGGGACTGGTGTAGCTTCCATCGGTCAACCCGTCAATGATATTCCGAAGCCTGTTGGCATTGGACGGTGATTGGTCGAAAGTATGCCATCCCGCGCATCCGATTGCCGTGCCGGTCGGATGAAATTTAATCGGCTGGTTGCAGCCGAAATTGGTAAACCACTGGCTGGATATGGCGAACGGCACGTCTAATTCACCGGGGACGGTCTGACTTAGAAACGTGAGCGCGGCAGTGGCGAAGCTGTTCACGCTGACCGAGGAGACCCCCATGACATTTGCCAGGAACGTGCTGACCGGACCGTTGGCGGAGCCATCGCGCCGGGATGTCACCCGCACCGCGTTCGGAAATGTGTTCGTCACTGTGAAGGTTTTGGTCGCGTCATTCCACTGGCCGATTTGAATATCCGACGCGTTGACAGTAATGGAAACTCCCGCCGCCTGATTTTGGCCGGCAATGGTTTGAACCGCGTTATGGACAGGGGCTGGATCCGTGAGCTGGTAACTGAATTGCTGGAAAGGCGGGAGGACTTCGTAGATCAAGCCCAGCTCTCGCGCTCCTGCCAGAGCTGCAGCATCTGACACGTTCTGTAGTTCATTCCTGGCGACCAGAGCATGGCCGATATCAATGCTCATCGCCCCCATGGATAGGAGCATCACTAGGGAGACTGCGACAGTCACAGCCGTTACGCCCCTGTCATCACGCAGGATCGAAGGACGTTTCATACCTGCCTGCCTTTCGTTATTCATGTCTCATGACTGTCTGGCCGGTTAGGTTGATGGAGTTTCCCAACCCAAGAAGGGCTGGGACAAAAAAATTGTAAGGATAGGTGACGGTGACGTTCAAGGTGTTGGGGGCAGTTAAGCCAGCCCCGGCGATGGTAGTGGTCACCGCATTGGGATCGATCCCCGTACCTGTCAGGTAGTTGGTCACGACGGTTTGAATATCCCCGGTGGTCGGCTTCGCGATGGCCTGCACGATGCCGGTTCTGGCCCCTTCGCGGCTGGCGTTCGTGATGATTTCACGGGAATACATGATCATCCCGAATTCAATAACCCCGAATAGGATCAGCATGAGCACGGGGAGGAGAATGGCGAATTCTACGGCGGCTGCGCCGCGTTCATTAAGTCGTTTCATAGTCTTGGTCCTCTTCCCCGGGTCATTTCGTCTGGACGCCGCTCGCGACCGCCGATTTGCCGAGACCTTCTTCCTGTTTCTCGAAACCCTTCCGATAGAACTCCATCGCCGTTTCGGCTATATTGCCTTCCATTCCAACGACAGGTTCGAGATTCCCTTCCGCATCGGGATTGAGCATCTGATTTTGCTTGGCCATTCCATACGCAATGCCGGTGTTGGCGCCGAGCGTTGTTGGGCGGCTACAGCCACTGCCCGTCAGAAGTATCAAGCCGGCTAGGCCTAGTAACGTGAGAGCTGTCTTGTGCATAAGAGTCTCCTTCCCGTTTGTTATATCGGCTCGTCTGCGCGTGTCTTTCTTCAGGGAACCATGTGACCAAAAGATCCTTCCATCTTCCGTGGAGTCCTGCTCGATCGTGATCCCAAGACTTCGGCTGCGGGAGACACAAGCCCTGGTTTTCCTCCGAACCCACCCTTTTCGGCCATGCCCAGGAGGTAGAACTCAAAGTCATTCGGCTCCACCATATAATCGGTTGGGAGGGTCTGGCCGGCCAGATTCAACGGCTTGACCAAATGAGGGGTGACGATGATGACCAACTCGGTTTCATTCTTCTGGAACGATGTGCTGCGGAAGAGAGCGCCAATGATCGGAATGTCTCCTAACATAGGAATCTGTTTGATACTTGTCCGAAGGTTATCCCGGAGCAGACCTCCGATGGCAAAGCTCTGCCCGTCGGCTAGTTCTATCACGGTCGAAGCTCGCCTCGTGCTGATGGCAGGAATCGTAAACCCCTGAAGTCTGAGGGCATTCGCGAAATCCAACTCGGACACTTCCGGCGCGACGTTGATGCTGATGTGTTTGTCGCTCAACACGTTCGGGGTGAAGATCAGTCCGACCCCGAATTTCTTGAACTGAATCGTAACCACGCCGAAAGCCTGGGGCACGGGGATTGGGAATTCCCCTCCTGCCAGGAAGGCTGCTTCTTGCCCGCTGAGGGCCACCAAGGTTGGTTTGGCCAACACTTTCGCCAGGTTTTGCTCTTGCAAGGCGTCAACGAAACCGGACCACGTGATATTTCCTGTCTTGAACCTGATTCCACCGTTGATGGAGGAGGTGGCCTCTTGTGCCAA
>JBKJWE010000179.1:0-2929 GCA_046717045.1 Nitrospiraceae bacterium
GACCATAGGAAACCGATAATGCCCGAAACAGCTTAGGCCGCCCGTCATGCGGTTGCGCGCCTGCTCTGCGAAGCGTCTGGACAAGCCGATCGACAAAATCGTCATCGCACGTGAGCCATTCGATTGCGAGCTCATGAAAGCGCTGGACAATCTTGTCGCCCCTCATGACGGACACGGCGTCCAGCACGACCTCCGCCTCACCACCGCCGCTCGCCCGGACGCGGATACCTGTCCTCGCCGTGCGCAAGGTTGAGATGGGAACCAGTCGCTTACCTTCTAAATGCGCCACGAGCGCATCGGAAAACACGGTGGGCACGGCTCCCGCTTCACCCCTCAGTTCGATTTCACGCCGACTCCCTGCCATGGGCAATTTGAGTTGCCAGACTCCTAAGCGACCCTCGAATCGATACCGCAAGGTGATCTGTCCATGCGCAAGACAATGGTCGAGGGTATCGTAGTACGTAGAGGTGAAGACGCGACAGGCCAATGCCTGACCAGGCAACCGCGGTAAGCGAAAGGTCTCATCGACCGTCAGCTTAATTTCGCGCTCGACCGTTGAGGCAAGAAAAGAGTCCTGGTCGTATCCCGCTGGAGCAACGTTCATCTGTGGTTAGCCGGAAGGGACGAAGGATGGACCCGCCACACGAGAATTTCAAGTTAACTTTGCGTTACGGAGCGGGAGCGCATGAAGTGGCAGACCCTGTGAGTGAGGCTGTCGACTTGTTCCGAATTCTTCCCAAGGAGGGCGTTACTCTCCATCGTTTGCTTCGTTACATACCACCGTGTGGGCGCCGTATCTCATACGGGGGAACCGCTTCAATCGTGGGCTTATCTCGGTGGGTCAATGTCAGCCCGGAATTATGGAGCGGTCTCGAAAGCTGCTGTCTGGACGCCGCTTGAACGTAGCTCTTCGCACAGCCCGCTTCCCGGAGTGCATCGCTCCAGCGAGCCCAATACACGCCAAACCAGTCATAACGATCGATGCCCGTTTCAAATTCGAATTCTATTTTCCGCAGCGGCTTGCCACCGTTGGCCTGTGTGGTTCGTTTGATTTCCCGGAGAATATACAGCTTGGTCACAGGAATTCTTTCCTAGTGTTGTATGCTCCGTTTCATATAGGGGGGGCGGATAATACTCCCTTCGTGTTTTTGTGCTACCCCCGTGGCTTAGCTAGATAAATTCGGGAAAAGCCGTGTAGGAAATCATTTGGGTGACCCTCCTCAGGCCTATTCAGACTCACTTAAGACCCACGCCACCAAAGATTTCGTCAAGACCAGAACTGTTGCCTGGAGTAGGCAGGGGGAGCTCGAGTAAAGTGGAATTGAGCACAACTGTGACGGTCCATCCCATGAGGGATGTGGAGAGCCATGCTGTGCTAGTCATTGCATGGCTCTCTCTCCTGAGTTAGTCCTCAGTCTTATCGTCGTCCCTGTCGTCGCCTTCGAAATCTTTACTGATCTCGAAAATGACAATCGTGTTGCCGACCTCATGCGACACGATGATGAGAGGCTTCTCGTTCGGGCTGTCTTCTTCCTTGACGAAGATCAACCCCTCGGGAGCCAGGTCGGTAGGAGCTGCGTTGATATAGGTGACAAACTCCGGTTCGGTCGGGTCGGAGATGTCGTAAACCATCACGCCGCCGGTTCGCTCAAGACCGATGAACGCGTAGCTGTTGCCGGAGACTTTGCCGATGGCGATACTCTCCGGTTCGGGACCCTTGTTGTCGCTCCTGGTGTCGAACGTGCTCGGTGTGCCATCTGAGTTGAACAGAGTGGGAACCAGGGTCTTGGTTCGTTGTTCGAGGTCATCGCCGCTGTCGTAGATCAGCTCTCCAGCCGTGTTCCGGATGCTGAACGAGCGAGCGCCGAAGGCGTAGAGCTTTTCGAACTCGGCGTCGCCGTCGGTGTTGCCGAGTGTGTTGGTGACATTAAGCCGCCCAAGGTTGTCATTATTGCGCAAGCCGCTTGCTCCGGTGGTCACGTCCGGATACCCCTGGGGGGCAAACGAAGCCGCATCCAGGGTGAGAGAACCGACTCGGGCTTCCTCTCCAAACCCGGTGTAATCGCGTGCGTCGCCTTCGTTGGCCATGACGAGATAGGTCACTCCCTTGACGCGAAAGGATGCGATGGCGTCGGGCTGGTACATCCCGAACACCGGCCAGTTGCGAATGTTGATGATGCCGTTGTTGCTCGATCCGGGCACGTCACGGTCGCTCGCATCGAGTTTGTTGCTCGACAGGTTGTGGTCTTTGAAACCGAGGCCGACGAGCTTGGTGAAGGTGGCGGTTTCAATGTCCAGAATGCCGAGGGCGTTGTTCTCCTGCAACGTGACCCACGCGGTGTTGGAGTCGTGCGACACCGCGATGTACTCCGGTTCTAGATCATTGGCAATCGTGGCGTGGGGGCCGAAGATGCGGATGCTGGACGAGTTCATTTGCGGAATGGACGGACTGAACGTCGCGGTTCGGACATTCAGATGCGTCAAGCTAGAGACGCCTCCCCTCATGTCGATGACGCTGACCGACCCCGCAGGGTCCACGGAATCCACTTGATTGTAGCTGTTCGGTTCTCCTTCGTTGGCGACAAGGAGCCACTGACCGTTTGGCGAGAAGACCAGCATATCGGGCAGGGCCCCGACCGTGAGGGTGTTGAGCAGCGCGCCGCTTGCGTTGAAAAACCGTATGTTCCCGAGGTCCGTTTTCTGGGCGCCTTCAACTGCGACGGCGACGAGGCCGCCGTGGACCGCCACGCTGTTGGGTTTGCCGCCTAGTGAAACCGACTGGGCCAGGACCGGCGAGGCGGGATTGCTGAGATCGAGCACATCGAGCTGTCGAAGATTCAGATTGACGCTGAACAACCGCTTGGACGCCGGATCATAAGCGGCGATTTCAGCGCGAGGCTCACCCGCAACGGTGCTGGCCCCTGCGCTG
>JBKJWE010000180.1:0-3412 GCA_046717045.1 Nitrospiraceae bacterium
GTTGATGATGATATCCCGCTGCGGATCAATGGCGCGTATCGCGGCGACGGTACGCCGCATGAGACTGGAGTGATTCACGCGCGTCATGCCGTATTGTCCCACCTCAGGGGGCTCATTGAGCAGATCAAAACTTAGCGCATCACTTGGCACGCCTTTATAGCGGCGAGCGAATGTCTCCCACAGGAAGACGAATGCTTCCTGCGCCGGAGGATCGATCCAGAGATTGTGCTTCTCCAAATGGTTGTTATTGATGCAATAGCCTGGTGCTCGGTGCAGGTTCAGACTCAGGTGAAGATTACGCGCGCGACATTCGCGAAGGTAATGGTCGAGGTAGCAAAATGTACGTTCATCGGGATGCCAGTAATCAAAGTCCTTCGTCCAGAACCGGTAGTCGACTGGCAGACGGACGAAGTTGAAGCCGAGCGCCTCTAACCAGTCCAGCGCCTTCTGTTGTGCCGGAATAGGTTGGACTCCCGGTTGCCATACATACATCCACTGGAAATTAAACCCGTAGCGTTTCACGATATTACCCTAAATTTCCCGGGCAGCATGCGCTATCCCCAGGATTATTCGGATTTTTTGCAGGCTGGGTGGAACGTTCAGAGCCAGTATAGATGTGGAGCTCATAGCCTCCTCTGTGTGCAGGGCTTCGTTATACCTGAGTACGGCCATGAAAGTAGGACCGTAGGTGCTTCGGGACGATGGAGCGAGTGTAGAATGTCTTGCGTTTGGAGTGAAGAAAATACGACATTGGAACGTCCAATTAGTGTAGACGTGAGCTACACTTTCTTGGCAGGCTCCACTGATCGCCGCTCTGGATGCGGTCTACGTAGTTTTTTGGTGTCCCCAACGGGATTTGAACCCGTGTTGCTGGCTTGAAAGGCCAACGTCCTAGGCCAGGCTAGACGATGGGGACGGGTAAAACGCTTCAAACCGAGGTGGGTTTCTATCATACTTCCAGTTCATGTGTCACTAGATTGGGCAGGCTGCAACGAGGCCCCCGGTCGCGTTTCCGCTGGGAGATGCGGTATGATAAAACGGATTCAATGAGGAGACTCTCTCAACGCACGCACAGTAAGGAGCACGCACATGCCTGGGAGAGAATGGGTCGTATACGGATCCGTTGTGGCCATGTCGGGAAGCCTGCTTCTCGCCGATTGCGCCCACGACACCTACCGAGAACGCGCCGATCTCGTGAAGGACCATGCCGGGTCGTTCTACAGCCATCTCAAGGCTAATCGCGTGGAGTCTGCCATTCGAGAAAACGAAAAGATCGAGGCCATGGCCAGCCAGATGGGCGAGACCGTGAAGAAGCGCGCGGCCCAGCAGGGCACCACACCGGTCGAGCAGGAATTCGCCTTGATGAAGACCGCCAACGAAGCGGCCGCGACAAACTGGCTCGCACTCGGGCAATATTTCGCGATCAAGAAGCAATACCCGCAGGCACGCGCCACCTATCGACGCGTGATCGATACCTACACCAATTCGACTGAGCGACCGTATCGCGAACAGGCACAACGCGCCTTGCAGGACATCGACATTTTGAATCCTCCCACCCCCGTGACGACAAACCCGTGACTCCTCGCCGCATCGGATCTCGTCCCATTGGTGTGCTGCTCGGCTGTTTCCTGCTGATCAACTCAAGCTGCACACACAAAATTCACGTGAATCCCGAACCTCGCTCCACGGCATCTCATACCATCCCGCAGTCGGTCCAGGTCGTCGTGCCCTTCCTCGCATTAGAGGGAGCCGACCACAAGCCTGGGATCGGCCAACTGGAATGGCCGGCAAAAGATATTCGCGCCGCCGCCGTCGACTACATCCAGAAACGGCACACCTTTATGGCCGTGAGCGAAGGACCCGCCAACCTGGTCCTCACCATCAAGGCCTGGATGACGATGCGTTCGCGCGGCACCTATCGCTATGCACTCCGCCTTGAGTCAGATATTGGTCCGACCGACAAAACCCCAACAAAATCCTACCTCGTCCTGCAGGAAGTCGAGGGATCGAGTGTACGATGGGTGACGGCCTCGGATCAGCGTCCCATCGCCGAAACCGTCCAAGCGGCGTTGGACGAGCTCCTGGCACAGATCGAGCTGGATGCCGAATTGTTTTGGAAGGGACCGAGTTGAAGTGGGAAAACCTAGGCTGCCCGCCGAGAACGAGCCAGAACTAACGTGGCAAGACTCCCTACCGCCAGACCCACAGCAAACACCGAGCCTACGATCCATCCAAGCGACAGTCCTTGGCCGCGCCGTGAACGGCGGCGAAGATCACGACTCAGGTTGGGCATGTGCGACTCAGCCCCGAGCCATTCATCCTGAGGCGATGGCTGCGATCCTGCTTGCTTGAATCGTATTGTAGCCGCGTCTTTACTCATTTCGGACTCCGACACTCTTCATCCCCTACGAACATCTTATGCACTCATGGCTCCGACCAACGCGCCCCATGCGTCCTTCGCTTGGGAAACAGAAGCCGGCTTGTAATCGGGACAGTCCAACCGCAAAGCCTGTTCGCCAAACGGCGCGTTGACAAAGGCACAGTGATGGGGCCGAGCCGAATCTTCATACTGATGGGGACGAAAATACTCGCAGGAGACGCACATCTGCGCCACGGTGATCTCACCTTCCTCTTGCAACGTTCGAATTAGCTTGGCCCGAGTCTTGAGCAGCGACACACGCTCCGGCAACGATAAGGCATCGGTCGCGGTGGCTAAGTGGTCCGACATCTCCGGCGAGGGGCTGCTTGCGCGCATTCCTTTGGCGGTCAGATTCACGATCACGACCCTTCCGTCCTGTCGCGTGCGGCGGCGGCGCACGAGGTGTTTTCGTTCGAGCGTGGCCACGGCCTCCGACGCGGTCGGCAGCCGTACCGCCAACTCATTGGCCCCCGTCGAGATCTGCACCGACTGTCCTGCCTTGGATCGCAAAAGTGACAGCACCTGTTTCTGCAGCGGACCGAGCCCCGATTGTCCTTGCCGTCTCCAGGTGCGGCTCTTCATCGCCAGACCGATCTTTTCCAGACCCGCCACCAATTGCGTGGTCATCGCCACCGTGTTTTTGTGACCGGCCGCGGACGATTCTCTTCCACCTTGATTGATAACCTGTAATTCAGCCATGGGTGCACCTTCCAGAGAGGAAGTTTTTCCAGTTTAGTGCCATGAGGAGGGTGCAGTCAAGCAAGAGAATCCAGGAATCTTTCACTCGTCTAACGAATGCCGAGCTCCACCAAAGTGGTGAGTCGCCTGGGACTCGAACCCAGGGCCCTCGCTTTAAAAGCATCGACACTGATGAAGAATATCAATCAGATGAATATGAGGAATGGTCCGATCAGTAAGAAGGACAACCTCAAGTGCTTCCTCGCATTCGGGATGTTTGCATAGTGTTATTGCATCCACATTGCTATTTAAAGA
>JBKJWE010000181.1:0-4693 GCA_046717045.1 Nitrospiraceae bacterium
GCGCGACCTGCAGGGAAATGATTCAATCCGATATGGATAAGACCCTTAAGGAATGTGCCTGATGTTAGGATGACGGCCCCGGCGGCGATGCGCTCACCGTTATCCGTCACGACGCCCGTCACGACACTGCCGTCATGAATCAATCGATCAACGGTACCGCTCACTATTGTCAGCCCGACCTGCTCACTCAATGTGTGCTGCATCGCCTCGCGGTACAGCTGCTTATCGCATTGAGCCCGAAGCGCACGAACTGCCGGTCCCTTGCTGGTATTGATAAAGCGGAACTGGATCCCTGCTCGGTCTGTGTTCCGAGCCATTTCACCGCCTAATGCATCGATCTCTTTTACCAGGTGACCCTTGGCAATCCCTCCGATCGCCGGGTTGCAGGACATCTGGGCAATTCGGTCTCGATCCATGGTCAATAGCAAGGTCCGGGCGCCCATGCGAGCCGCGGCCAAGGCCGCCTCACAGCCCGCATGCCCACCGCCCACGACAATCACATCGAATCTCTGTCCCACCGTGAAGCGTTCCTTATTTCCCGATGCAGAATTCCGAAAAAATCCGCTCGAGAATCTCGTCCGTGGTAATCGTCCCCGTAATCTCCCCCAACGCATCCGCAGCAGCGCGGACGTCCATTGAAATAAATTCCCCGGCCATTCCATGCCGGACGGATTCCAGCGCCTGTTGCAATGAGTCGGCTGCCCGGCGCAACGCCGCCGCATGCCGCACGTTTGTCACCGTCACGTCCTCATTGGCCTCGAGCCCCGATGAAATCAATTCAGATCGAATGGTTGCTCGTACTCGATCGATCCCTAAGCCGGTCTTTGCAGAGATCGGATAGGCGCGGTCCCCCAAAGCCCTCAGATCCTCACCGACACGCGATGGCAGGTCACTCTTGTTGATCACAACGACATGCTTTTGCTCCATCGCACTCTTGACCACCTCACGATCTTCGCTCGTTAGCGGAACGCTGCCGTCGATGACAATCAACACTAGGTCAGCTTCCGTCTGCGCCGAGCGGGTCCTCCTGATACCTTCCTGCTCGACCACATCGCTGCTTTGCCTGATCCCAGCTGTATCCGCAAGATTAATGCTGACCCCACCCACATTGATCGATTCCTCGATCACGTCTCTCGTGGTCCCTGGAATCGCCGTGACAATGGATCGATCCTCTCGCAGCAACCGGTTCATGAGGCTCGACTTCCCCACGTTCGGACGCCCGACAATAACCACTCGAGCCCCATCGCGGAGAATGCGTCCCTGCTGTGCTGTGGCTTCAAGCTTTTGCACGATGTTTGCGGCATCGCTGACGACCCGCAGCAATTCTTCACGCTGTAGAAACGCAATGTCTTCCTCCACGAACTCGATGCCGGCTTCGACATGCGCCAATGCCATCAACAGTGTGGCGCGGGTGTGCTCCACCTCACGTCCAAGGTCTCCGCGCAGCTGGCGTTGAGCCGCATTCAAACCGGCGGCGGACTTCGCACGAATCGTGTCCAAGACGGCTTCCGCCTGTGAGAGATCGAGCCGTCCATTGATAAAGGCCCGCTTCGTAAACTCTCCCGGCTCCGCGAGTCGAGCTCCAGCCGCAATACAAGCCTTGCACAAAGCCGCCAGCACCAACGCGCCGCCATGCGACTGAATTTCAACCACATCTTCTGCCGTAAAAGAGCGCGGCGCTTTCATGTAGACGATCAACGCCTCGTCAAGCAGAGGGACTACCGAGGAGAGGTTTCTCTCAACACAAGAAACCGAAGGCTGGTCCGATGCCGGGATAAGAAGATCGGCGAGGTAAAGTTTATGCGTCGCAACCGATGAAAGGGAAGCGCCGGATCGTAATCGAATGAGTCGACTGGCGATCGCTAAGGCGTGAGGTCCGCTCAACCTGACGATCCCGATCCCGCCTTCACCAACCGGTGTGGCGATCGCGCAGATCGTGTCCTCGAGCCCTCCGCGCACCATGGCAGGCCACTCCCATCGCCTGACTATTTTGACGAGGCAGGCTCCTCAGAACCAGACATGGGAGGCGGTTTGATCACTGAGAAATACCGCTCCGTCAACACTTGCTGCGAAATGGTCAACATGTTGTTCGTCAGCCAATAGAGGACGAGCCCCGCCGGGAAGTTGACGAACAAGAAGGTCATGAATACCGGAAGCACGAGCATCATCTTGGCTTGCACCGGATCCATCGTCGTGGGGGTAATCTTTTGCTGGATCACCATCGTGGCGCCCATCAGCACCGGCAACACGTAGTAGGGGTCCTGCACGGACAGATCGGTAATCCAGCCCATGAACGGCGCCTGCCGCAAGTCGATCGTCATATACAAAATATTGAAGAGCGCGACGAAGACCGGCATCTGCAACACCATCGGCAGGCAGCCTCCGACCGGATTCACCTTTTGGTCCCGATAGAGCTTGATCAATTCCTTATTGAGTCGATCGCGATCGTCTTTGTACTTCTCTTGCACCGCCGCAACCTTGGGCTGAATAACCTGCATCATCTTCATCGACTTATAGCTCTTATACTGGAGCGGCACAAAGAGCAGCTTGATGGCCATTGTGAGAAGAATAATCGTGACCCCGTAGTTGTGCGTGTATTCATTGATGAAGCGGAGCACATAGAAGATCGGCTTCGCGACGACCTTCACGACGCTCCAGCTGCCAAAAATGAACCAGCCGAAATCGATCGTCTCGTCCAAACCGACGTTCAGTGCGCGCAGCGTGTCGTATTCTTTGGGCCCGGCATACAGCTGAAGCGCCAGAGGAGCGCCAGTCGCTGGAGCCGGCATGCGTATGGCCGCTGAGACGATCTTGTCGCCCTCCTTCTTCACGAGCGCGGCTGCCCCCTGCGTCGGCATCAGGACCGAAAGAAAGTACTTGTCCTGTAAGGCCACCCATTGCACCGCGCCCTTCCGCTCAAGCAGGGAGTCCGGCGTTTCCTTCTCGACCTTCCCATCGACCTGCGAGGCAGATCCGATCAATCCGATTAACCCATCACCCCATTCCACGATCCCGAAGTTCGTTCCTAGCCCGACATCGATCGGCTCGGAAACCCCGTCAAGGCGCACTCCTACGTCCACCACGTAACTGCCATAATGAAACGTCAGCTGCTTCTCCGCGGTCAGTTGGATCTCGGGATTGTGCAACCGCATCCTGACATGCCCCACCGGATGGGCCGCATCAAGACTGGCAAAGTCTTTCTCGATACTGTAGAGGCCCTCCTGAAGCGCCTTTTCAATCTTGGGATCGGCAAGGGTGATCGACAGGGGACCCCGGAACTTCCCCCCTTGATAGACCAACTGAACCGACTTATCTTCCGGCGGAGCCGTCCGATACCGTTTTAGCTCCCAGCTCTTGATCACTCCACCACGATTCGCGAGGGTGACCTGGACAAGATCCGTTTCCACTGTCACGGTTTGTTCGGTTGTTGGACTCGGGCCTTCGGATGGAGAAGAGGAATGCGGGGTGTCCTGCTGAGCCACAGGCCCAATAGCCAAATCGCTGTCCTTGGTCGTTGCGAGGGATGAAACAGACTCTGGCATTGATGGACTGGACCTGTTCGGACCGCCATCTTGAACTGGAACCGGTTCAGGAAGCCACCCCAGCTGCTTGAGGAGAATGTCGTATCCCAGGATGATGGCGAGGGACAGAATAATGAAGATGACGACGCGCTTTTCCATAGATGATCGACGACTCCGCGTAAACGAGAACAATTCCCTTTACTGCACGGGATCCATTCCTCCAGGGTGAAACGGGTGGCATTTGAGGAGACGACAGATCGCGAGTCTCAACCCGCGCAGAATGCCATACCGGCTGATGGCCGTGCTGGCATATTCTGAACAGGTCGGTTCAAACCGGCAGGCCGGACCAAGGGACGGCGAGATCCAGTACCGATATCCTTCGAGCAGACGAACACAAACGTACGTCACATTACTCCTCATCATCCAACCGCAACATGCGATGTCGCTTAAGCGAACTTCTCCAGGCCTCTTTCAACGAATCGAAGGGCTGCGTGAGCGCGTCTCGTTTGGGAAATACTAATAAGGCCTGTCCTGCCACGAGCTGCGTACGCACCTGTCTGGTGAGTTCCCGAAAGAGACGTTTGGCGCGATTCCGCCGAACGGCGTTGCCAAATCGCCTACCGACAATGATCCCGACTCGCGATGCCTCCCCCTCGACTCGGCACGTCAACAGGTTGAAGAAGGCGGTCGAGAGACGACGGCCATGCTGTTTGACGTGTTCGATCTCACGACTGCTCCGTAAGAAAAAATCCCTGTCACCTCCACCCTGTGGCATTGGCACCATCCTGGGAAAGGGCGCTATACTGAGCCCACAGACATGATCCTTCCCGCACAGTGGTAGGTGATAACGGAGAAGTCCCTGTGTGGAAAACGGAGCGGCGGGCAAGCTTCCTCACGAGGCACACGGAGCGCGACCGACTCGCACCCTAGACCGTTAAGCGTACTCGCCCCTTGGCACGACGACGAGCCAAGACCTTCCGACCATTCTTGGTGCTCATCCGCTTGCGGAATCCGTGTTCACGCTTCTTCTTGAGATTCGAAGGCTGCTGAAACGTAAATGACATGCGATCACTCCTTACTCTCGACAATCTTTGATGAACGGGGCATTATAGGGATGGGGTTGTACCCTGTCAAACATCCGATATGATTTCCCCATAACCCATTGATAACTC
>JBKJWE010000182.1:0-6347 GCA_046717045.1 Nitrospiraceae bacterium
CCATTTGATGACCCGACGGCAACCCGGAGACCTGATCTTCCACAACGGCTTTGGCTAAGGCACAGGTCTGCTCGACGAGCTGAGTCAACGAGTCAGGCGAGAAATCCGACGTTGAGGTACTCGCAGACCGCTTGCCGACGAACACGCGTAACCCCAACCGCTTTTCCCGTGCCTTACTCAAGCGGTCGACCGCGCCGAGACGCACCTGCACCGAGAAGGTGTCGCCGTCGGCTATGACCACATCCGCTTCCGTGGCGCCGCTCCGCTTGGCCCGATCCAGCATACCTTGCGCAAGCTGGCAATACCCGTTCGTCTGTCCGATCGCCTGTCCGATCGCCTGCGTCATCGCTGCGTCCCACCCACGGTGATTTCATCGATCTTGATCGTCGGGAGTCCGACGCCTACCGGAACGGACTGTCCTTCTTTCCCGCAGGTCCCGATTCCTTCGTCCAACTTGAGATCGTGGCCGACCATCGACACTTTTTTCAGGATCTCCGGTCCGCTCCCGATTAACGTAGCACCCTTTACCGGCTTCGTAATCTTGCCGCCTTCGATTAAATAGGCTTCGCTGGCGGAGAACACGAACTTGCCATTGGTGATATCCACCTGCCCCCCTCCGAATGAGACGGCATACAGTCCGCGGTCGACGGACCGAATGATGTCGCCGGGGTCCGATTCCCCGGCCAACATGAATGTGTTGGTCATCCGTGGCAGTACGATGCTCTGATAGCTCTCACGCCTGCCGTTCCCGGTTAGAGGGATACCCAATAACCGCGCATTGAGTTTGTCGGTAATATACCCGCGTAAGATGCCCTTCTCGATCAGCGTCGTTCTGGTCGTCGGTATCCCTTCATCGTCCATGTTCAAGGAACCTCGACGCCCCGGCAAGGTCCCATCGTCGACAATGGTGCACACCTCGGAGGCGACTCGCTTCTCGAGCAAACTGGAAAACGCCGAGGTCTTCTTGCGGTTGAAATCGGCCTCGAGACCGTGCCCGATGGCTTCGTGCAGCAGAATACCCGGCCACCCTCCCCCGAGCACGACCGGCATCACGCCGGCCGGAGCCTCGACGGCCGACAAGTTTAGAATCGCTTCGCGTGCTGCTTCACGGGCATAGTGCAGATATCGCTTCCCCTCTCGATAGTATTCGAATCCCATACGGCCGCCCCCGCCGAACGAGCCGACCTGGCGATTGCCGTTTTCTTCGGCGATACAGGTCACTTGCAGTCGGGTGAGCGGTTGGATATCGCTGACGAGCGTGCCGTCCGATGTCGCGACGACGATGACTTTGTATTCCGTGTTGACCGACGCGAGCACGTTCTTAATGCGTGGATCGATGCGGCGCGCTTCGATGTCGATCTCATTGAGCAAGGCGACGCGATCCGCTGTCGCCACGTCAAGCTGCATTCCCTGCACCGGATAGAGATCGCGGGTCGGACGCTGCCGCACAGGCACGGGCACGTCTTGACCTCCGCTCGGTGAATTGGCGATGTACCGCGCGGTATCGGCTGCCAGTTCAAGATCCTGTTTCGTCAGTTCGTCGGAATAGGCAAAGCCGGTTTTTTCACCGGCCGTGGCCCGCACCCCGACCCCTTGTGAGATGCTCTTGGTCGCTCGCTTGACGATGGATTCTTCCATCGAGACGGAATCGGACACGCAGGATTCAAAGTAGAGATCGGCATACTCCACTTCGCGGACCTTCACGCGTCCTAGCGCGGAAAACACTTCACTTTCAGTCAAACCGAATGAGGTCAATTGAGTCGATTCAGCCATGGTGTAGGGATCCTCTCGCGAATCGGCAGTGGAAGGACGGCAAAGTATAGCCGATTCATTTCCGCGGGCGCAACGGAGCAATGCCCAACTGCTGGCTTTTACTAGCGTTTTACGAAAATTCCGTTGACTTTTGTGAAACCGACCAGTAAACTTTGCTTACCTACCACATTACGCGTCCTTCACACGAACGAGCCATGAGTTGGTAATCCCCTATGGACACAAGGCCCCCTTCGACGTTCGAGCAGCTCTCCGTTGAACAATTAACCGCCAAACTCGATCCGGATCTCCTTCCCAAGCACGTGGCCGTGATTATGGATGGGAATGGCCGCTGGGCCGAAGCCCGGAGCCTTCCTCGCATTGCCGGCCATCGAGAAGGTATCAAGTCCGTACGGGATATGATCACGGCTTGTCTCGAGCTCGGGATCAAGGCGTTGACGATCTATGCGTTTTCACAAGAAAACTGGAAGCGACCGACGCAAGAAATCAACGCCCTGATGGGCCTTCTCGAATACTACCTCTCCACGGAACGGGCCAAAATGATCGAACAAGGCGTCCGATTCCGCGCGATCGGCCGACCGGAGTCGCTGCCGGCCTCTGCCCATCAATGGGTCCAGGCCGCGGAGCAGGAAACGGCGCATCTGGACAAGCTGCATCTGACCGTCGCGCTCAGTTATGGAGGTCGCACAGAAATCGTCGATGCCGTGCGTGCACTCCTGCGCGAAGCACGTGATGGGAAACTACAGCCGGAAGATGTGGATGAATCTTTGGTCCAGCAATATCTCTACACCCATGAGCTCCCCGATCCTGACCTCCTGATCAGAACCAGCGGAGAAACACGCATCAGCAACTTTCTCCTCTGGCAATTGGCCTATACGGAACTCTATTTTACGCCGACCCTATGGCCGGACTTTCGCCGTCGCGAACTCGTGCTTGCGCTCTTGGAATTTCAACGGCGCGAACGACGGTTCGGTCGGGTGCTCAGCACCATGTCCTCGTAACGCCAGCCGTGGCAAACCCTCACACCATGGAGTGCGGATCGACCGACCACAGCCCGGAGAAGGTTGTCGCCGCATCTTCGCGATTCGATCTTCGACGCGTCTACACGGCGCTGATCCTTACTCCCTTGCTCTACGCGGTGATCGGACTTTTGCCTGCCCCGGCATTCTCCCTGCTCGTCCTCTTCGCGGGGGGGCTGGCGCTCGTCGAGTTCTACCGTCTGTGCTTTGAGGAAGGCGGCGATGGTTGGCTGATGGGAATCGGCTTGGTGGGCTTTACGGTCTTGATTCTTGGACGGCACCAGCCGGAGATCGTCTTTCCCGGCCTGCTAGCGACCGTTGTGGGAGTCTTGTCCCTACCGCTGGTCAGATCCGCTTCGCTCAATCATCACGTCAGAAACAGCGCCATGACCATGCTCGGCGTCGCGTATGTAGGCCTGACGCTCAGCACGCTCGTCGGCCTTCGCCTGCTCCCGCATGGCGAGCGACTCGTGTTCTTTCTGCTGTTCGTGACGTGGGTGGCCGATGCAGGCGCGTACTACGCCGGAACCTGGTACGGCCGACATCCGCTCGCCCCACGCATCAGTCCCAAAAAAACAATCGAAGGATTATGTGGGGGATTTATTGCGGCCATCCTCATCGCTTATGTCGCACGGTGGTGGTTCTTGCCCAGCCTGTCGGGATTGGACTGTCTGCTCCTCGGAAGTCTTCTCGCGGCCGCGGGCTTGTGGGGAGACTTGGCGGAATCGGCGATCAAACGAGGGGTCGGCATTAAGGATTCCGGTGGCATATTGCCGGGGCATGGCGGCATGCTCGATAGACTCGACAGTCTCTTGTTCACCGCCCCCGCCTTCTACTACTATATAATGTGGGGTGATCGACTCTCAGCCTAAGAGGAATGGAGCGCGCATGAAGACACTCGTGATTCTCGGATCGACCGGGTCCATCGGAACAAGCACGCTGGATATCGTCGAACGTTTCCCACGAGAGTTCCGCGTGGTCGGGCTCACGGCCGGCAGCAACGACGAAAAGCTCGAAGAACAGATCCGGCAATACAAGCCGCAAGTCGTGGCCTTATCGGACCCCGCAGCTGCCGCAAGATTGCGCCAGCGCTGTGCCTCGCGCCCCGTTGAGATCGTAGCCGGACAAGCAGGCCTCGTGCAGGTCGCCGCTGACACGCAGGCCGAGCTGGTCATTTCCGCTATCGTCGGCGGCGCCGGCCTTGTGCCGACTCTGGCGGCCATTCGCAGCGGAAAACACATCGCCTTAGCCAATAAAGAGCCGATGGTCATGGCGGGCAAACTGATGCAGGAAGCCGCACGCAAACACGGCGTGCGGATTTTCCCGGTCGACAGCGAGCACAGCGCCATCTTCCAATCGCTCGAAGGACACCGTCACGAAGACGTCCGTCGACTGATTTTGACCGCATCCGGCGGAGCCCTCTGGAATGTGAACCGCGAAGACATGGCCCAGATCACGCCGGAACGCGCGCTGCAGCATCCGAACTGGAAAATGGGCGCAAAGATCACCATCGACTCGGCCACCCTGATGAACAAAGGGCTGGAAGTCGTCGAGGCGCGGTGGCTCTTCGACATCCCGGAGTCTCAGATCGATGTCTTGATCCACCGTGAAAGCATCATTCACTCCCTGGTGGAATACGAAGACCGTTCGATGATCGCGCAGTTGGGATTGCCGGACATGCGGACGCCTATTTCCTATGCGATGCGGTATCCGGAGCGCATGAAACTCGATCTGCCGTCCTTGGATCTCACTGAAATAGCCACGTTGACGTTCTGCAAGCCCGATCACGACCGATTCCCATGTTTGAACCTGGGATACGAATCGCTCCGAATCGGCGGCACGATGCCGGCGACGATGAACGCGGCAAACGAAATCGCGGTCGATGCGTTCCTGAACGGCGGAATTCGATTCACCGATATTCCTGAGATCATTCAAAGCACGATGAAGGCCCACACCGCAAAAGACATCGAATCCCTGGAAGACGCCCTCAGCGCGGATCGCTGGGCGAGAGAGAAAGCCGAGGCCTTCGTGCACGCTCTCACACGGTAGCGCTGGAACCCTCGTAACTCCCGCCTTCCCGTGGTACAGTGAATGAACGCTTGGATGGACCGGCGCCCTCAAATGGCGTCTCGATCAAAGGAGTGCTGTACGTGTTGATGGCATTGACGTGGTCTCCCGACTCAGTCTGGTTGCTGCTGCAAAAAGCCTGGTGGTTCTTGGTGGTATTAGGCGTCTTGGTCGCCTTTCATGAACTCGGCCACTTCCTGGCCGCGCGCTGGGTCGGCGTCAAGGTCCTCAAGTTCTCTCTTGGGTTCGGACCGAAGCTGTTCGGCCGCCAGATGGGCGAGACCGAATATCTACTCTCGGCGATTCCACTCGGTGGATATGTGAAGCTATTCGGGGAGGACGAGGCGGAAGCGCTCACGCCGGATGATCGGCGGAGATCCTTTTCCCATCAAAGTTTGTGGGGAAAGGTCCTGATCGTCGCCGCGGGGCCGGGGTTCAATTTCATCCTCGCGTACCTGATTTTTGCTGGTTGGCTGTCGACCGGCGCGCCGCTGTTCGTCCCCACCTTCCGCGACCTCAGCCCGGATATCGAAGCGATGGTTCCGGGATCTCCTGCCGACACTGCTGGCATGCAGATCGGGGACCACATCACGAAGGTCAACGGCAAAGATATCTCCACAAGAACCGAACTCCTCGATGCGGTCTCCAAGAGCAAGGGACACCCGTTGACCGTGGAAGTGAAGCGAGACGGTCGCGTGCTCCCGCTTCAAGTCACACCCATTCTTCCTCCGGCCGGTCATGTCCCAGCACCCTCCGATGAAGGCGCCTATTATATCGGCATCGAGGAAACTCCGCCCCTCATCACGTCCGTGCTGCATGGATTACCCGCAGCCACGGCAGGGTTTCAAGCCGGCGATCACGTGGTGAGCATCGACGGGCAACCGATCCATACCTGGGCGCAGTTGACCGGCCTTGTAAAAGACCATCCTGCGAAACCGCTGAAAGTGGATGTCCTTCGCAACGGGCATCGAATTCCCCTCACAGTCACTCCCTCTGCCGAGAAGACCACCATGAACGGGCAGTCGGTGGCGGTGGGAAAGATCGGCGTCTCCGGCCCCGGCCGCTCACTGGTCCGGGCCGAGAATCCGCTGCTCGCCCTCTACACCGGCCTCGAGGCGACGTGGGGATGGACCGAGCTGACGGCCGTTGGACTCTATAAGATGATCGTAGGTGATATTTCCAGCAAGAACATCGGGGGACCGCTGACGATCGCCAATATTTCTGGCGAGGCGGCCTCTCAGGGCGTCTCCAGCGTGGTGTTCCTCATCGCCATCCTGAGTATCAACCTGGGCGTCTTGAATCTGCTGCCCATTCCTATCCTGGACGGGGGCCATCTTCTGTTTTTCCTCATTGAAGGCATCCTCCGGAAACCCCTCGGCGAGCGCCAGCGGGAGATCGCTCAGCAAGTGGGGCTCGTCCTGTTAGTCGGCGTGATGATTTTCGCCTTTTGGAACGATCTCGAACGGATGTTCTCACGATAGATAATGAGTT
>JBKJWE010000183.1:0-4167 GCA_046717045.1 Nitrospiraceae bacterium
AGGGGTGGAGGCCCGGAGGGGCTGCCGGATTCGATTATCGTGACGGAGGAGGGTGTTGAAGGCGCGGTCGAAATTGCTAGCCAGGTCGAAGCGAACCTCGCTGAGTCGACTGGGGAAGCCCCACAGGCCGACTTGCTCCCCCATGAGAAGGCATCTGACACACGCGGCAAGCACAAGGCCGAGGTGAAGTCTGCAAAACCAGGCAAGTCCAAAAAACTTCAGAAAGGCAAAGCGGCACAACTCGGACTTTTCGGCGGAGAGGCGCCAGGCAAGAAATCCCACACGATGGCAGGGAAACCCGTCAAAACGCCCACCCCCAGAGGAAAGAAGTAGGATCACATGGCAAAGATGAAACCCAAACAGAACGGCGCAGTGGCAAAACGATTGATCGGCGTCGCCGATACCGTCATAACGGCGGCCGAGCGATCCAAAGATCCGACACTGGCGATTCCGATACGCGCCCTCTCGAACGTGTCGTTCAATCCTCGCAAGGGCCTGATCGAGATGGGAAGCAAAAAACAGGCGCGTTCGTTTTTTAACGTGGGCATGGCGAAGAAGTTTATGCAGACGGTCTTGGTTGCCGACGCCTTGTCGGAATTGCAGCGCGGCGATTTGACGACTTCGTTGCGTGAAATTTACTACCGCACGAAACACACAATTAAAGACTCGCATGAGAATACGTTCGACACGCAGGACGAATCCGATCCCGTGATTGAAGACTTGGAGGTCTCGCTCTCAGCCTTGCGTGAAGAGCTGCATGTCCGAGCCGAGAACAGCGGGAGCATCGTCGGGCCGGTCGTCTTCGGCGACGACGGTGATCGGGTGGATTGTGCCAGACTCGGCAAGGGCGGCTATTCCGTGCCGTCGATCGTCGAGCCGGAGTATCTTGAGATTCGTCGGTGCACCGCAGATTTTCTCTTGCTCGTCGAAAAGGGGACGCAGTGGAACCGCCTGTCGGAAGATAAATTCTGGCGGCGCTACAACTGCGTGTTGCTCACCGGCAATGGGCAACCACCACGCGGGGTTCGGCGTTTGGCGCGACGCCTCCATGAGGAATATAAACTGCCAGTGTATGTCTTAGTCGATAACGATCCCTGGGGCTACTACATCTATTCTGTCGTGAAACAGGGCTCGATCAATCTGGCTTTCGAAAGCCAGCGGATGGCGATTCCAAAGGCGAAGTTCATGGGCCTGTCGAGCGCCGACCCGGAGCGCTACGAGTTACCTCGCAACGTGGGGATCAAGCTGAACGAGAAAGATATTGCGCGGGCGAAGGAGCTGATGAACTATCAGTGGTTTCAGAAGCCGGCTTGGCAGGCGGAAATCAAACGCATGCTGGCGAACGGGCTGAAATACGAACTGGACGCGCTGGCGAACAAGGACTTTCAATATCTCACGAAGAAGTATCTGCCGCGGAAGTTGAAAGAAAAGGACTGGCTGGACTGATCTGATTCTGCGCCGCTACGCCAACTGGCGCTCGGCCACGGTCCCGGAGAAGGAACGGCATCAGTGTCGAAACGAACGCTGTCGCAGAAGCCCCCGCAGGATCTCTCGGTGACTATTTCTCGTAAAAGACAACGATGGTGGCCTTGCTGCATTTGCAACAGGTGCCTTGGGCAGTCATCGGCGTGTTGCCGGCTGCTTCCGCCGACTTGACATCGGCATCTCCAGTTCGGCCCACTTTGTTGTAACATTCGCTGCAATAGGTCGCTGTCTTCGCCATGATGCCTCCCTGTTCTTTGTCGCCGGATCGTCTGGATATCGCATGATCCGGCGGTATAAAGTAAGTATAGCTCGGGCTTTGGAAGTTGCCGAGGCGTAACCATGGAGGCGGGATGCAACAGGAACTGAAACGCTGGGCCTTCCAAGGACTGCTTGGCCTGATCTTGTGGGCGCCCAGTGCGGCCCAGACGCTTCTGCCTACGCCTCCCTCTCAGCCGCAGGCGACCAGTCTTTCCCCGCTCTCCGGCTCGCTTTCAGGCCCCCCATCCAGCGGTGTCACGCCTCTTCCAGGAGCCGCCACGTCCCCACTAGCTCCATCGGTGCTTCCAGGATCTTCGGTCAGTTCGTCTCTGGGCAAATCTTTTGGAACGGCAGGTCAGGGACTACCCGGCATGCCCGGCGGTCCACCGATCGGGAGCGCCGGGAGCCGGGATCCTTCATCCGGCTACATGCGTCCACCGGTGATTAGCCCATTGTTCTGCGATCCTGCGATCAATATTCCTTGTCCGTGACCGCCCGCACGGGGATTCGTCTCACCGATGCATTCGGAGGACCCGCGATGTTCTGTTGGATCCAGGCTCTGTGTCGTGTCGTCGTGGTCCTGGTTCTGTGGCTCGCAGGATCCTGGCCGGCCGCCGAAGCAGGTGTGAATGGATTCCGCCTGCATCTCTCTCGGTCTCCGGATGTGCCGCTCGGACGATTGGATCGGCCAGTCCGCGATCGTGATCGATCCCCGAAGAGCCAGCCTCAAACAGTTCTGTCACAATCCGCAGCCATTGCGCTCGCCAAGGAAGCGATGAAGGAGGAACTGGGTAAAGCTTATCGGGACTATGAGGTGAAATCTGTGGTCTTTGATGCCGGCAAAAAAGAATGGTCGATCTCGTTCGAGCCGGCTGCTGCGCCCAAGTCGGCTGTCGGATGCGTAACCGTCTTTGTGGACGATGAAACTCGTGAAACCATGCTGCTCCGCTGTCGATAGCCCGCATTATTCACGGCGGTTTCAAGACGAACCGTCATGAACCATGCAGACTGTCTTGCCTTGCCCCTCCGTTGACGCGGGTGTTAAGATTCGTACGCGGATTGGAGAATTGCCATGCCGAACATCACGTTACTCGTCTCGCCGAGCTGTGGAGCCTGCCCGTCGGCGAAAAATCTCTGGAAACAGTTGCGTGTCAAATATAGCTTCTCTTATCGGGAAGTGGATATCACGACGCAGGATGGCCAGGACTTGGCGAATCGGCATGCCGTTCGGGCCACACCGGCGACGATTATCGATGGACGACTGACGTTCGTCGGCGTTCCCAGCCGTGAAAGCGCCGAGAAAGCGCTCCAACTCAAGATGAAGCCGAAGGAATAGGGACTACCGTCATGATTGCTGACGACGACGATTTTGAATTGCCCGAGCTGCCGATTCTCAATAAGGGCCCTAAGCCCGATTGTCCAATCTGCGGCGACCCAATGGCATTCATCGACGGAGACTGGGCCTGCGTGGACTGTAATGGGGAACTGCTCGGTCCCGAGACGGGCTAATCGGGCCATGTTAAATGTTTAATGATGAATGTTCGATGATGAAGTGGTATTGCTCCGACATTCAACTCAACATTTCCCATTCAACATTAGATGCTCCGAGTTATCACCGGCCGATTTCATCCTCATCTCGAATCCGCTCTCGTTGACCACATCCGTCAGGCCAAGCAAGCCGATCCTCTGGCGACGGTTGCGGTACTCGTTCCCTCGAAACCCTTACTCGATCGCGCGCGGCGTCTCCTCGCGGTCGAACGGCAGCTCTCGCTTCTGAACCTTCACTGCCTCACGTTTCATCAATTTGCGCTTCGATTGGCCGACGAGGCACGTGTCCATGCTCACCTCACCCCGTTACGGGTGGTCGACGATCTGTTCTTTGAGCAGTTGCTTCGTCACCTCGTGCGGAACCGGCTTTCAAGTCTCGCTCCGCTTCAGCAATTTGGCGATTCCCCCGGGACGTGGGGCGCTCTCTGGTCGACGATTCGAGATTTGAAGGATGCAGGGGTCGATCCCTCTGCGGCGCTGCGTGGGCTCGGCGAAGATTGCTTTGAACCGGAGGATGCGGCCTGGCTCGAGGCGCTCTTTTCTCTGCATGCCGCGGTGAAAGAAGTGGGGAAGGCGTTGGCCGTCGGGACGCCCGACGACCTCGCCGAATCGTTGATCCCGTTTGTAGCAACCTCATCGTTTGTCGCCTCACTGCATCGAATCTTCTACTACGGCTTTTATGACCTGACGCAGGTGCAGCTCTCGCTCTTCGAAGCCGTCAGCCGCACGGCAGCGACGACGCTCTTTTTCCCATTGGACGACGATGCCACATTCGGGTTCGCACAGCGTTTCTTCGATCGCTATATCCAGTCCAGGGTGGTATCGCCGACCGACGTGACCCGGCTGCGAGAGCCGGCTCCGTCCGCACACTCACGC
>JBKJWE010000184.1:0-5051 GCA_046717045.1 Nitrospiraceae bacterium
GCCCATCAAGAAGCTCATTTGATTTGTAAAACCGGTGAGGGTCAGGCCGGAGGCTTCTCCAGCCGTGGCCAAGCTCGTGAAGTCCACATGCGCGGTCATGTCCTGCTCGCCGACACGAATAAACGGATCTTCGTTGGTGAGCTGCTGGAAGTAGCAGAGGAATGTACCGTCCTTCCGCTCAGGCCCATAGAGATCCTGCGCCGTATGGCCGTAATCGATCGTCACGACGAATCCTCGATCCATTCGCCGTGCCACCTGCTCCATCCAGTCCAAGGCTACAAGGTTGATCTCGGTGCGGTAGCCCTCCGGCCACGTAGTATTCAGTCGCTGGAGATATTGATCGAGCGCGGCTGTCGACAGGGGCTTGAGACATTCCACAAAGCGCCCGTCTCGATAGTCCACCCAGAGTTCTTCGGTTTGTCCGGTCGCGACTTGAATGCGATGCACTGGAAAGGCATCGATCAGTTCATTGCTGAAGAACAGCCCGGTCACGCTCTGCGGGGCCAGGCCATCGAGGCTTTCCACCCAGGTGACGAGGCCCGGCTCATTGAGCCAAGGAGCCAGGTTCTGGCGTTGCAGCTCCTGCATGGCAGGGCTGCGTTCGATCAGGACATAGCGGACACGAGAGGCGAAGGAATCCTGTTGCGCGAAAATTTCGGTGAGACAATCGCGGGCCAGCAACCCCTTGCCGGCGCCCATCTCGACGATGGTGAAGGGGGTCGGACGACCCAAGATCTCATCCATCTGTCTGGCTTGTGCTGCCAGTGCGCGGCCTAGAATGGGGTGCACATCGGAGCTGGTATAGAAATCGCCGCCCCAACCAATGCGTTCTGCCGTTTGTTCAGGCGGGCGCATGTAGTAGCCGAACTGAGGATGATAGAGCGCGAGTTCCATGAACCGGACGAAGGGAATCGGGCCGGATCGCGTGATCTCGGAAGCGATAGCCGCGACGAGTTGAGGATGCCCAGTCGTCACACACCACTCCATGCGCGTACGGACAAAGCTCACGCAGAGACACCAATAGATGACGGGTTATCCCACCCATCTCTATTGGAGGGTCAAAAGAGGCGTAGAGTAGCGTCGGGAGGCGCGCTAAGTCAAGGTGAAACCAGGCGGAATGGCAGTGCACCGTTCGCTTCCGGCGGTCACTTCGACCGTTCTAGACCTCACCACAGCTTGGCATCGAAACTGGTTCCGTTCTATGCAGACATGAACGGACCTGCGAACATCGATGCCACTCGCTTTCAGCGAGCCGCGGTGGTTCGGTAGAACGGTGACCCGAAGTGCCCGCAGGTCGCGAACCAGGCGCTGCCATTTCGCCTAAGAGGAGTGGAGGAGTGAAGGAAGAAAGCATTGTTTTTATGTGAATTGCTGCGCCGGATTCGCTCCCGCCCGACAATTCGACCGCTTCCTGCCTCACCCACTGCTTGACGCCGGAACTCGTTCCGTCCGACGCATGGCGCGACGGAACTTCGGACATCGGCATCACTTCGCCAAGGGCGAGCCGCAGTGGTTCGACAGAACGGTGCCCGAATAGCTGGGCAGGTCGCGAATATGGCGCAGCGATCCTGGCCGTGTGGGTGGTGTGGAGTGCTGGGAGGCGGGCGTAGCGATCCTAATCCTACACCCCGTGGCACTTTTTATATTTCTTCCCGCTGCCGCAGGGGCAGGGCTCGTTACGGCCGACTTTGTCGTCGCTGCGATGGACGGTTTGCGGTACGGTTGGTTCGTCGCCACGGTTGAGCGTCAGCTTGGGTTGTGGGCGCGCGATGATGGGGGGCGGAGGTGGAGCGGCCGATTCTCCTTCATTCCGGACTGCCTGGACCCGGAAGAGTCGGTCGAGCACATCGGACTTGATCCGCTGCATCATGCCGGCAAAAAGATCGAAGCCTTCGCGCTTGTACTCGATCAAGGGATCTTTCTGCCCGTAACCGCGAAGGCCGATCCCATCGCGCAGGTGATCCATCCCCAGCAGGTGGTCCTTCCAATGGTGGTCGACGACCTGGAGCATGAAATTCTTTTCCAGGAAGCGCATCAAGTCTGAACCGAGCTCCTGTTCTTTCCGATCATAGGCCTCGTGCACGGACTTCTTCAAATCTTCGACGAGTGCGTCTCGGCCGATGTCGCGGAGAGATTCGCCGCCGTCGTTCTTTCCTTGGGTGGTGTCGAGACCGAACTGTCCTTCCATCATCTCGACCAGCCCCTTGAGGTCCCATTCTTCCGGGTATTGTTCCGCTGGGCAGTAGATATTGAGTGAAGATTCGACCAGGCCGCCCATCATATCGTAGAGATCTTCCTTCAGCCCCGCGCCTGCCAGGACGGCCCGGCGGTGTTGATAGATGACCTCGCGCTGCTTGTTCATCACGTCGTCATATTCGAGCAGCTGTTTGCGGATTTCAAAGTTGTGCGCTTCGACTTTCTTTTGCGCGTTGGCGATGGCACGCGTGACCATCCCATGCTCGATCGGCACGCCTTCTTCCATGCCCAGCTTGAGCATGAGTTGCGAAACGCGCTCGGATGCGAAGATGCGCATCAAGTCGTCTTCGAGCGACAAGTAGAAGCGAGAGGTACCCGGATCGCCCTGGCGACCGGAACGGCCTCGCAGCTGATTGTCGATCCGACGGCTTTCGTGGCGCTCGGTCCCCAGAATGTGGAGTCCTCCGGCCGCGATGACTTCTTGCTTGTCCTTCTCGCAGTCGGCTCCGATCTCTTCGTAGACGGCGAGCTTCCGTTCCTCCGGCAGATTCTCGTCTCGATACAGGACTTGCTTGTACATAAAGTCGGGATTGCCGCCGAGTAGAATGTCGGTGCCGCGGCCGGCCATGTTAGTGGCGATGGTAACGGCGCCCTTGCGTCCGGCTTGCGCGACGATTTCGGCTTCTCGCTCATGCTGCTTGGCGTTGAGGACGTTGTGCTTCACGCCGTTGCGGCTGAGCAGGCCGGCGAGCTTTTCCGATTTTTCGATCGAGATGGTGCCGACGAGTACCGGCTGGCCTCGTTCGTTGCAGTCTTTGATCTCCTCCACGATGGCGGCAAATTTTTCTTTTTCGGTTCGATAGACGACGTCGGCATAGTCGAGGCGCACCATCTTGCGGTTCGTCGGCACCACGTTCACGTCGAGGTTGTAGATCTTGGCGAACTCGGCCGCTTCCGTGTCGGCGGTGCCGGTCATGCCGCCGAGTTTCTTGTACATGCGGAAATAGTTTTGGAAGGTGACGGAGGCCAGCGTCTGATTCTCGTTGGCGATCTTCACACCTTCTTTGGCTTCCACGGCCTGATGCAGCCCGTCGCTCCAGCGGCGGCCCGGCATCAATCGTCCGGTGAATTCGTCGACGATGATGACTTCGCCGTCCTTGACGACATAGTCTACATCGCGTTTATAGAGCGCATAGGCCTGCAACGCTTTCACGACGTGATGGACAAGATCCATATTGGCCGGGTCGTACAGGTTGTCCACGCCGAGCAATTTTTCAACCCTGACGTTCCCATCCTCGGTGAGTGAGGCTGTTTTGGTTTTTTCTTCGATTGTGTAGTCTTGCTCCGCCTTCAGCTGCGGGATGATCGCATTGATCCGGTAGTACAGATCGGTCGTCTGGTCCGTCGGGCCGGAAATAATCAGCGGTGTGCGGGCTTCGTCGATGAGAATGCTGTCGACTTCGTCCACAATGGCGAAATTCAGATCGCGTTGGACGCATTGATTCAATTCGGTAACGACCAGGTTGTCTCGGAGATAGTCAAAACCATATTCATTGTTTGTCCCGTAGGTGATGTCGGTTCGATAGGCTTCAGGCCTCGTACAGGGACGAAGATGTTGCAGCCGCTTGTCGGAGGCGTCGTAGGTCGGATCGAAGATGAAGGAGGCGTCATGCTGGATGATTCCAGTGGAGAGGCCCAGCGCATAATACAGCTGGCCCATCCACTGCGCGTCGCGTTTCGCCAGGTAGTCGTTCACCGTGACGAGATGCGCGCCCTTGCCCTCGAGCGCATTCAGATAAATGGGGAGAGTGGCAACAAGGGTTTTCCCTTCGCCGGTTTTCATTTCCGAGATCCGCCCCTTGTGCAGGATCATTCCGCCGATCAGCTGCACATCGAAGTGCCTCATCTTCAGCTTACGCCGCGACATTTCACGGCAGACCGCGAAGGCCTCCGGCAGGATATCGTCGAGGGTTTCTCCAGCGGCGAGCCGCTTCTTAAACTCGTGGGTCTTATCAACAAGGGCCTCATCGGAGAGCGGAGTCAGACTCGGTTCCAGGCTGTTGATGTGCGCCACAATGGGCATCAAGGCCTTGATTTCACGGTCGTTCTTGCTGCCGAAGACAAGGTTCAGGAGTTGGGTGATCATGCAATGACCATATAGGATGGAAGGGGTCGGTTATGCAACCATGACGGAACTATCGTCGCAGTATACAGCAAAGTTTTTGTGAATCCTACGAGGAAGTCTGAGGCCTCTGGCCCCGCGCCCATCTTGACTCTCACGGCGCGGTGCATTAGCATTCAGCCAGAGATTCGTGATCCATACGATGAGACGTCGCCTACAATATTCCGTCGCGCTCTTGTTGGCCCTGTGTGTCCTCGGAGTCAGCGGGATCGCTGCAGCCCAGACGGTCCTCCACGAAAGTCATCACGCCCATCATCAAGCAGGCACCCATGGCACGGCACTCTGTTCCTGGATGTGTGCCGCCGGGATCGCGGTGGGAACGGACCAGCTAGCCGTTTCCTCCAGTACGCTCTATTGCGGCCTTGCGGTCGTTCAGCGCGATGTGCTCTACCAGCCAGACCTCCTCAGCTCCCAGCATCCTCGTGGCCCCCCAGTGCGTCCACTGTAACTTTTCTCGATCAGGATCGAAAGGTAGTTGAAGCTCGCTGTGTCGCGGGACATAGCCTGCACTCCTCTCCTGACAACCTCATGAGTCTTGTGCAAGGGACGGGACGATCTTCACGCGTTGAGCGTGAAATTCAATCACAGGGGAATCCTGGCATGAGCAGCGGCATACGGATGGAGTTGACAGGGTCGGAACAGCACCTCAAAGGGTGGGCCTTCTCACTGGTTT
>JBKJWE010000185.1:0-3307 GCA_046717045.1 Nitrospiraceae bacterium
AAAAAAAACGCCCTTCCGGTCCAGTCCTTGGACCAAAAGGACGCCATTGTCCTTCGCGTACGCTCGGACTGAGCAGATGGACATCGTCGGCCAATACTCAGCCCTACAACGGGGACCACTTATAAGGGTCTATTATCCTCCTGTCAAGCGGACTTTTTGCTCATCACCTGAAGGATGTTGCCGGTGTCCTCGCCTTTCCACCTATGCTAGACTACCGACGGTCGAGCTCTATAAAAATCATTAGATATCATTGGCCATGTCTATCCATCCACGAGTCCTCACCGTCCTTCTGATCGGAATGACCCTCGCCTTGTCTGCCTGCACCACAGGACCTGAGGTGGACGCGATGGTTCATGAGTCTCAACAGGGTGCCGTCTACGTGGAACGCATTGCCGATCGGTCCTTTCAAGCCGCTCACCCGATTTCGTTGCCTTCGGAAACGATGGCCAGAGTCCTTCGTGGTGTGTTCGTCAAGGATAACCAAGGCCTCTTACACAATCTGGTCGCCGGTAAGCCAGAAGCTGTTCGAGTGTTCGGAGATCAGGACGCCGAGTACCTCGCGCCACTCATCGTGGAGGGGCTCAGAAGGGCTGCATCAGATCAGCAGGTCGGGTTTCGCCTAGTCCAAACGGGTGCGCCGACCTATTCGCAATCTGTGGGGGCCGGCGTCGGTTCGTCAGAACCGCCCCTGCGCCTGGCGCCTTCGGAATCGACGAAGGGTTCTATCTATGCCTATGGACGGTCGCTGTATCTGACGTTGATCGAGTATCGCCACCGGACGGAGAAGGCCGAGACGATTAACATGGCCAATCGGCGTATTCCCGATCAGACCGGATTGGTGAACCGCACCGTGCACTTCGTCCCCGAGTCTGCCAAGCGCCCCGATAGTTATCGAGACGCGCGCTCTACGGAGTACACGCTGGTGATCGACTATGACATGCTGGCAAGCCTGCCTGCCGCACCCGAAGTGCGACCAACCGCCGATCAACCACCGACTCCAGCGAAGGGAGAGCCCTCTCATCGAGATACCGACATGGAAGCCTTGCGGAAGGAGTTGCAAGACATCAAGAAGAAACTAGCAGAACAAGAAGCAGAACGAGCACGATCTCTTCCCTCGCCTTCGCCGAACCCGACACCCCGATCCACCCCTTAGACCGCCAGTGCCAGGAGGCCTGAAAAGGCAGAATCTATCCGCGCTGTTTCTCGGCTCGCTCGTCGAGCTCTCCGGCCAAAAGCACCGCTTCGGCAATTTCCCGCATCGATTTTCGCAGATCCATACTCTGTCGTTGAATCAGCTTGAAGGCCTCTTCTTCCGTGAGCTTCTTTGAGCGCATAAGATATCCTTTGGCCCGCTCCAACAATTTCCGAACCGCCAACGCCTCCTGCATTTCAAACGATTTCTCGATGAGCGTGGTGTGTTCGATCGCGATCGCCGCCTGGTTCGCAATGGCCTGCAACAGCTTGACCTCTTCACTGGTAAACGCGTGCGGAACGGCCGTGTAGCTGTTGATGACGCCGACAGCTTTCTCCCGAACCAACATCGGCACGGACAGCAATGAACAAAACCCTTCGCTCTTGGCCAAATCGCGATATACATAATCCGGCTCTTTGGTGACATCTGCCACGATGATCGGCCGCCGTTCTTGAACCGCTCGCCCGCTGATGCTCTGCCCGACCTTGAGATTGGGCTTCCGGCGATATTGCTCACTGAGGCTTTGTGTCGCCTCGATCCGCAATTCTCCGCTGACGTCGTCCAATAGCATAATCGAGCAGATTTTTGAGCTCATCATCTGAGCGGTCATGGTCACCAACAGCTGCAACACATCTTGAATCAACCGGTTGGACGCGACCGTCTCCGATACCTGAGACAGCGTGTCGACTTGCAATGCCTTCCGCCGCATTTGGTCGTACAGCCTGGCATTTTCGATGGCGCCGCCGACTTGATTCGCGATCGTGGATAGGAGAGCCACCTCGTCCTGTCGATAGCGCTTGGGACGCTTGTGCTGGACATTAATGACGCCCACCACTTCCTTCTTGGCCATGATCGGCACGGAGACGAAGGCCTGATAGCGATCTTCGGGAAGCCGATGGAAAAACTTGAAGCGCGTGTCGTCGCTAGCATTGCTGGGAATCACCACCCGAGTCTGCTCTCTGGCCACCCATCCGGTAATACCTTCGCCCATGCCGATGGTGATCCGCCCAATCAATTTCGGATGAGGATTTTTGGAGGCTCGAAGGATCAATTCATTGCGGTCGTCTGAGAGAAGATACAGCAGACAGGCATCGGCTCTGGTGACTTCGACGACTACGTCGACGATGTGCTTCAAAACCGCTTCGAGATCCAGCGTATTGGTGATTGAATCCGTGATGCGGTGGAGCACGTCGACTTCCCGGGTTTTCTCCCGAAGAGCCTGTTCGAGCTTAGCACCGACGCGCGCCCGTTTCGTCGTGGCCATGCTTCGCTACCGTCTTCTCTTTTTATACGGGCGCGCGCGTCGAGCATGGCTCGGACGGTGTGCCGTTCGAACACCCTGACGATGACGAGTCGCATACCAGTCGGCACAGGCCTGGCGATCCAACGGATGCATCACCACCTCACCGATTCGGACAGGCCAGACTCCGATCACCTGACCACTCACCACCTTCTTATCCTGTTGCATGGATGCCCAGAAAGACTGAAACGAAATGTTTGGCATCCTTTCAGAAAGACCTGCTTGCGCCACAATGGTCCTAATACGCTCGACCACATCGGCCCCGCAGAGTCCTAGATAAGACGCCAAATCCGCCTCTTGCACCAAACCGATGCCAACTGCCTCGCCGTGAATCATGCCGCGATATCCCGCCAAGGATTCCAGCGCATGACCGATCGTGTGCCCATAATTGAGGATCCGGCGTCGATCCGATTCTCGCTCGTCGTCAGCAACCACTTGCGCCTTGATTTCGCACGCCCGTGCAATTACCTGCATAACCGCTTTTTCGTCAAGCCGAAGCAACGCCGGCATCTCCGCTTCGAGGAATGCAAAAAAAGACTCGTCCGCAATAATGCCATACTTGATCACTTCCGCTAATCCAGCCACCCATTCACGACGCGGCAACGTGTGGAGTACCGCGGGATCGATGAACACGGCCCGCGGTTGGTGGAAGGCGCCGATGAGATTCTTTCCGAGCCGATGATCCACCCCGGTTTTGCCGCCAACACTTGAATCGACCTGTGCCACCAACGTCGTGGGAACTTGGACAAATGGAATACCCCGCTGATAGATCGCCGCCGCAAACCCGGTCAGATCCCCGATGACCCCACCGCCCA
>JBKJWE010000186.1:0-3567 GCA_046717045.1 Nitrospiraceae bacterium
GGATGCCGAGGGACTTGGTGATCTCCGCAATACGAGCCGCAGTGTCCAAGACGAGCTGTTCGCTCTCGATGACGCAAGGGCCGGCGATGAGAAACGGGCGGTTTCCGGCGCCGACTTTAAAAGAACCGATTTGCACTTCATGGAACATGGAATTCTTAGTCCTGTTTTATGTGAGATGCTCAAACCGGCTTTCCAACAAGTCGAAACCGGAGGCGTGCTCTCTGGGGTACTTCAGCATCTCAACCTAGTGGCCGCACTTACGCCGCAAAGCCGCGCCAATGAACCCGCTGAACAGCGGATGCGGGCGATGTGGCCGCGAGGAGTATTCCGGATGAAATTGCGTCGCCAGGAACCAGGGGTGATTTTTCAACTCGACGATCTCGACCAATCGTCCGTCCGGTGACAGGCCGCTGAGCACGAGTCCTTTGGCCGTCAGCCTGTCGCGATAGGCGTTATTGAACTCGTAGCGATGCCGGTGCCGCTCGCGCACCTCACTCACGCCGTACATTTTCTGCGCCAGCGTTCCCTCCCCGAACTTACAGAGGTAGGACCCGAGCCGCATCGTTCCGCCCTTGTCGCTCACCGTCTGTTGATCGTGCATGAGGTGAATCACGGGGTGAGGCGAGCGCTCGTCGAACTCCGAACTGTTCGCGCCGGCCAGCCCCGCCATGTTGCGGGCAAACTCGATGGTGGCGCACTGCATCCCCAGACAAAGCCCCAAGAACGGCACCTGATGTTCGCGCGCATAGGTGATCGCCGTAATTTTCCCTTCAATGCCCCGGTTCCCGAACCCACCTGGGATCAAGATACCGTCGGCATCGCGCAGAATCCGCTCGGTCCCCTGGCGCTCCACGTCCTCCGACTCGATCCAGTTGATGTTGACCTTGGTCTCGTGATCGATACCGCCATGGACCAATGCCTCCGCAAGACTCTTGTAACATTCCTTGAGTCCCGCGTATTTCCCGACCAACGCCACGGACACTTCATGTTTGGGATGTTTGATCTTCTGCACCATCGCATCCCATTCACGCAGATTCGGCGGCCCCGTCTCGAGATGGAGTTGGCGCACGATCAGCTCGTCCAACCCTTCCTTTCTGAACACGATCGGCACGTCATAAATCGTTTCGACGTCCTTCGCCGTGATGACCGCGTCTTTTTCGACGTTACAGAACATCGCGATCTTGGCTTTCATTTCTGGCGGAATATATCGATCGGTACGGCACAACAGCATGTTCGGCTGAATCCCGATCTCACGCAGTTTGTTCACGCTGTGCTGCGTCGGCTTGGTCTTGAGTTCACCCGCCGCGCCGATGTAGGGGACGAGCGTGAGATGCACATAGAGCACGTTCTCGCGGCCCACGTCATAGGGCATCTGGCGAATCGCTTCCAAGAACGGCAAGCTCTCGATGTCACCAACCGTACCGCCGATTTCGACGATCGTGACGTCCATCCCTTTCGAGATCCGCATGATGCACTGTTTAATCTCGTCGGTGATGTGGGGCACGACCTGCACGGTGCCGCCCAAATAGTCGCCGCGCCGTTCTTTGGTGATGACGGAATTGTAGATCCGGCCGGTCGTGTAATTGTTCTCTTTCGTCAAGGTCAGCGAGGTGTAGCGTTCGTAGTGGCCGAGGTCGAGGTCCGTCTCCGCCCCGTCGTCGGTTACATAGACTTCGCCGTGCTGGTAGGGATTCATCGTCCCTGGATCGACATTGATATAGGGGTCCAGCTTCAGAAACGTGATCTTGAGTCCGCGACTTTCCAGAAGGTTGCCGATGGAGGCTGATGCGAGCCCCTTGCCCAAGGATGAGACGACCCCGCCTGTGACGAAGATGAACTTGCTCATCGTAGTCTCCATTCGATTCGACCGACGAAATCTGACCCGCATGACCTCATGAACGAGACGCCGCCGTTCGGCCCTGTGCGAGATGCTGCAGCCGCTCCGTTACCGCAGCGGCATCCCCAGGCGTATCGACGCGCAACGAACTTTGCTTGGTTTCCCACACGTGGATGGGAATCCCATATTCCAGCGCGCGCAGCTGTTCGAGCTTTTCCGCGTCTTCGAGCACCCCGGTCGCCAGCGCGGCCAACCTCAGAAGGGTCTCGCGGGTATAGATGTACAGGCCTACATGAATGTAATGCAACTCGCTCACGGCACGGCGGGCGGCGTCGTCACGCACGAGGGGAATCGGGGCGCGAGAAAAATACAAGGCTCGACCGTCATAATCCGTCACCACCTTCACCACGGAGGGATTCTGAAGGTCCTCAGTCGAATCAATCGCGCGTTTGAGCGTTCCCATTTCGGCGCCACTGGCGAGGAAGGGATCAATCAAATCGGTGAGGAGATCCGGATGCAAAGGGATCTCATCCCCCTGCAGATCGATGAAGAACCGCTCGGATCTTGTACTTGCAACCCCGGCCACTCGATCAGTTCCAGTCCGATAGTCGCCCGTCATCATGACGGCCCGACCGCCGAATCCTTCCACAGCTTGGAGAATACGTTCGTCGTCGGTCGCCACAAGCACCTCGGAGACGGCGCGACAGGCCACGGCTTGTTCATAGACGTGTTGTATCATCGGCTTGCCGCCGAGATCGATGAGGGGTTTGCCGGGAAATCGCGAGGAACCGTAGCGAGCCGGAATGACCACTGTGACTGACGTCCTCGGCTTACTCATCACCCAGCGCCTCCGACAACTGCGTTGCCGTTACCGTGGCCGTTCCGACCATCCCCACCACAATCCCTGCGGCATGATTGGCCAACGCCGCCGCATCGCGCATCGATGCGCCGGTCGAGAGCGCCAAGGCCAAGGCCCCGATCACCGTGTCGCCGGCGCCGGTAACGTCATAGACCTGCCGAGCCTGCGTGGGAATATGCCAGGAAACCCCGTCGGCTTCGTAGAGGCTCATCCCTTTCTCACCCCGCGTGATCAGCACCGATTGGCATCCGAGCCGTTGCCTGATAGTGGCACCGGCTTCGTTCACCGTGTCATTGTCGTCCCCGTGAACCCCGGCGGCCTGGGTCGCTTCCAGATGATTGGGGGTAATCACCGTCGCCCCCTTATAGTAGCTGAAGTGTTCGACTTTGGGATCGACGACGACGGGGATCCGACGCAACGCGGCAAGCCGGGTGATTTCCGCCATCAACGTCGCCGTCACCACACCTTTGGCATAGTCCGACACCACGAGACAGGACAGTTCGCGCAGCCGCGATTCGACATAGCGCAAGATCCGCTGCTGGAGCGATTTCTTCAGCTCGCCTTTCTTTTCCACGTCGTAGCGGACGATTTGTTGGTTGTGCGCGATGACACGAGACTTCCTTGTCGTCGGACGCTCCTGATCGATGACGACCCCTCCCCGGCCCGACCGCGTTGAGCCGAGTTCCTTCAAAAGGAGTCGACCGGTTTCGTCGGCTCCGATCACACCGCAGAGATCTGCTTTGCCGCCCAGTGCCTTAACGTTGCTGAAGACGTTCGCGGCGCGGCCCAGCTTGAGCGATTCGGAATCCACTTGCACTACCGGCACCGGCGCTTCCGGGGTAATCCGGCTGACACGGCCCCAGATATAATG
>JBKJWE010000187.1:0-3945 GCA_046717045.1 Nitrospiraceae bacterium
ATGTATTCTCGTTGGATGGCAACTTGCGGCTCAAGGAAGCGCAGGAGCTGCTCTACAACTCGAAGTACTCCCGTATTCCGGTCTACGACGGCACGCTCGACAATATCACAGGGGTCCTCTACAAAACCCGGGCCTTAGTTGAACTCGCCAAGGGGCAGAGCGATGCCAAGCTCAAGGAAATCGCCTATCCGCCGATTTTCGTGCCGGCAGGCAAGACGGCGGACGACCTTATGAAGCAATTCCAGCAGGAGAAGCGGCACATGGCCGTCGTGGTGAACGAGTTCGGCGGGGTCATGGGGATCGTCACGCTGGAAGACTTGCTGGAAGAAGTCGTCGGCGAGATCATGGACGAAACAGATATTACGGAAGAACTGATCAAACGGTTAGGAAAGAATCACATTCTGGTCCATGGCCGGACGGAAGTTCGCAAGGTGAACGATTTCTTGAAGGTGGATCTTGGTGACGAGGCCGTCACGATCAGTGGGTTGGTTCAGCAGGAGATGGGACGAATTCCCAAAGTCGGCGAGGAAGTGAAGATTGCCAATTGCCGCATACTCATCCACGAGGCCGATCCGCGGTCTATCCGCAGCGTGCAGATCTTCAGGGAAGAGAAGTTCCCTGTGCCGGTCGAAGCGCCAAAGCTCGATCTGGTCAGCTGAGTCTCTCGCCTTTTTGCTTTACCAGTGCAGCGAACTCCTCTTCAGTCAGGATCGTCACGCCCAAGGAACGCGCTTGCTCCAGCTTCGAGCCTGGGTCCCGTCCGGCCACCACATAGGATGTGTGTTTGCTGACGCCGGATACCACACGCCCTCCTAACGTTTCGGCGATTCGCTTGGCTTCTTCCCGAGTGAACCGCTCAAGTCCTCCGGTGAATACCAATGTTTTTCCAGCCAGCGCGCCGTCCTTCGGATGCTGCCTTGCCGGACGGGACTCGACCTGCACTCCAGAGGCTTGGAGACGGGCAATCACCTGTCGATTCTGTTCTTCGGAGAAATAGGCGGTAATGCTGGCTGAACTTTCCGGGCCGATCTCCTTAATCTGCTCTAACTGTTCCTGATTCGCCGACATCACAGAGCTGAGCGAGCCACACTCTCTGGCCAGCACCTTGGCAAGATGTTGTCCGACTTGTCGGATACCCAGCCCCATAAGAAACCTGTCGAGCGAAACGATCTTGCTCTGGTCGATTGATTCCAATAGAAGCGTCGTCGATCGCTCGGCAAAGCCTTCCAACTCCAAGAGCTGTTCCTGTGTCAATCGATAGAGATCGGCCAAGTCTTTGATCAAGCCTCGATCCACGAGTTGCGCCACGGTTTTTTTTCCCAATCCCTCAATGTTCAATGCGCTCTTTGACGCAAAATGTTCGATCGCGCCTTTTAATTGGGCCGGGCAGACGGACTGGCCCGTGCAATAGAAGTAGGCGCCTTCGCGCGCCACGCCCGATCCGCAGATCGGACAGTGCTCCGGCATACGAAAGGGCTTGGCACGCTGTTCTCCAGGAACAGGCACCCGTTCTGTAATTGCAGGGATCACATCTCCAGCCCGCTCGACTTTCACCGTGTCGCCGACTCGGACGTCTTTCCTTGCGACCTCGTCGGCGTTATGCAATGTCGCCCGGCTGATCGTCACGCCGCCGACTTCGACGGGCTTCAATAATGCCAGCGGCGTCAGTGTGCCGGTTCGTCCGACCGATACGGCGATGTCTTCCACAACGGTGATTTCCTTGCGGGGAATAAATTTATACGCGATCGCCCAGCGGGGACTGCGCGATTTCATGCCGAGTTGATCTTGCCAGTCCCGTCGGTCGATCTTGACGACGATCCCGTCGATCTCATAAGGCAACGTATCGCGAATGGTTTCTGTTTCTCGATGGAACACGAGGACGTCATCGATTGCGGGGCACCGGCGGCGCTGCGTAGGAATAGGCAGCCCCCATTGGCCAAAGGACTCCAGTTCATCCCAATGGGTTGGTGGGGGCGGGGCGGAGGAGGTCATCAGTTCATAACAAGTCACGACCAGGGGCCGGGTGGCCGTAATGCTGGAATCGAGTTGTCGAAGCGCTCCGGATGCGGCGTTCCGTGGATTGGAAAATGCCTCTTCGCCTCGTTCAGTCATGCGTCGGTTCAATCTATTGAACTCGTCCAGGCGCATGTAGACTTCACCGCGGACCACCAGATGATCGGGAAATCCAGATTTTGGTTGGAGCTGCAGCGGCAAAGACCGAATGGTCCGTAAATTGACCGTGATATCTTCGCCGGTGGTTCCGTCTCCTCGCGTTGCCCCTCGGGTAAACAGACCCTGGTCATAGACCAGCTCGACCGATAGTCCGTCGTACTTCGGTTCGGCGGTATAGCCGACCTCCACCACGTCTAATTCGCGCTTCATTCGCTTGTCGAATGCGAAAACCTCTTCTTCATCCAGAATCGAATCGAGGCTCAGCATAGGATGTTCATGGGGAACCTTCACCAATTCGTCCAGCGGGGGTGCGCCGACACGTTGCGACGGGGAGTCGGGCGTGACTAACGCCGGGTGCGCCTGCTCCAAGTCGATCAGCTCACGGAAGAGACGATCGTACTGAGAGTCGGAGATCTCCGGGCGATCTTTGACGTAGTAGAGGTGGTCGTGCCGCCGAATCTCGTCGCGCAACGCAGTGATTCGGGAAGCAATATCTGGCGTGGCCATGAGGAGGGAAACCCCAAACTCTAGCCGACCGTACCATAGGCTCGGGGAGTCGGTCAAACCATGGGCTGCCCGTATTCGCTTTGACTTTCGCAGCGTTAGACACTATCCTATCCAATCCTGGCAAGCATGATTTATTCCGACGTGCGCAGGGTTGTCGATGAATCGGCGGCCGGCCTTAATGAGGTGTGTTTTGGGAGAAGGACCCGTTTGCTCGACCATCAAAGGAGGAGTGCATGAACGAGCATGATCGCATGAGAACGATACTATCAAGCCGCAACCTCGGCGTCGTGACACTCGTCTGTGGGGGCTCCTGCTGAACGGCTGTGTCATGCCGGAGAAGTATGAAGCGGAGAAGGCGCGCAGCTTAAACTTTCAGCGGTTGTTGGCGCAGGAAGAAAAACGCACCGCCGAACTCGATACCGAAGCGAAGCGCGGCAAGAAAGAACTTGTTGAGTACGAAGCCAGGAATCGAGAACTCACAGCCCAGGTGCAAGCGGTTCGAGAACAGATGGCTCGTGTGCAGGAAGAGGCCGATGCCGTTAAAGAAGCGGCTTTGCTCGAACGGAGAGCCAAAGCCGACATGAAGCGCGCCATGTCGCAGGCGCCGAAGGCCCTGGCAGTTCCCGTCGTCCCGCCACCCTCTGAGACCGGCGAGCTGAGTGCTGCGGCCCTAGGAATCGCCCCGGATGTGCCGGCCGTACCCGCTCCAACGGAGTCGCTCCTTGGAGGAAAGGGCTCGCCGATGATCCACGTCGTCAAACCGGGAGAAACGTTGTATCGGATCAGTCGCAAGTACGGAGTCAAAGTCGAGACCGTCAGAAAATGGAATAGGCTGCCTGACGACATTATCGAAGTCGGTCAGAAACTCATTGTGGGGCACGAGTAAGAGGAGAGTCCCGTGGCGACTCCACAGTACTCCCTTAGTCTTGAACAGTTCCGGCACTATGCCCGGGAAGGCAATCTCATTCCGCTGTATCGCGAAATTTTGGCGGATTATGAGACGCCGGTGTCCGCGTTTGCCAAGATCGACCATGGTCCCTCAGCTTATTTGCTCGAAAGCGTCGAAGGGCGTGGAAAATGGGCCCGATACTCATTCTTGGGCGGCGGGACGCCCGTCGTTGTCTATGAAGACCGCGGCGATCTGATCATCATGAAAGGGAAGCGCAAGAAGCGCATCCCCAGCCTCGGTGATCCCCTCGGCCGTCTGCGGGAACTCATGGAAGTGTATCGTCCGGTCGTCGTGCCGGATCTCCCGCGCTTCGTGGG